>NZ_KV814965.1:0-239 GCF_001814125.1 Staphylococcus sp. HMSC072E01
TTAATCAATGTTATACATCACCAATTAATCATAAAAGAGTACAGAGAATTATGCAGAAGCATCATTTGAACTGCCGAATTAGACCTAAAAAGACGACAAGGATAGGTAAACCGTATTATAAAACAGACAATTTATTACAAAGACAATTTAAAGCGAGTTGTCCCATGGAAGTATTAACAACCGATATTACTTATTTACCATTTGGTCATTCTATGTTGTATTTATCTTCGATAATGGAC
>NZ_KV814966.1:0-505 GCF_001814125.1 Staphylococcus sp. HMSC072E01
CTAGAGATAGAAGTTTCCCCTTCGGGGGACAAAGTGACAGGTGGTGCATGGTTGTCGTCAGCTCGTGTCGTGAGATGTTGGGTTAAGTCCCGCAACGAGCGCAACCCTTAAGCTTAGTTGCCATCATTAAGTTGGGCACTCTAAGTTGACTGCCGGTGACAAACCGGAGGAAGGTGGGGATGACGTCAAATCATCATGCCCCTTATGATTTGGGCTACACACGTGCTACAATGGACAATACAAAGGGCAGCGAAACCGCGAGGTCAAGCAAATCCCATAAAGTTGTTCTCAGTTCGGATTGTAGTCTGCAACTCGACTACATGAAGCTGGAATCGCTAGTAATCGTAGATCAGCATGCTACGGTGAATACGTTCCCGGGTCTTGTACACACCGCCCGTCACACCACGAGAGTTTGTAACACCCGAAGCCGGTGGAGTAACCATTTGGAGCTAGCCGTCGAAGGTGGGACAAATGATTGGGGTGAAGTCGTAACAAGGTAGCCGTA
>NZ_KV814968.1:0-184545 GCF_001814125.1 Staphylococcus sp. HMSC072E01
AAATTAGGTACAAGCATTGTTGACATCGTATCAAATGGTGTAAGCATTCTAGGTAAATACTTAGGATTCTAACGTAATAATATTTAAAAATAAAAACAGAATGGGGAAATTCAAATGACTAAATTAGCAGAAGCAATTGCAAATACTGTAACAGCAGCACAAAATCAAGACTGGACAAAATTAGGTACAAGCATTGTTGACATTGTATCAAGTGGTGCAAGTGTATTAGGTAAAGTATTTGGTTTCTAATACTTAATAGCAAGTATTCAACACTTAAGGATTAATCCTTAAGTGTTTTTATTTTTTAGTATTATTTAATGAATCATGACAAATCTGCTAAAATAATATACATACTATAATTTAGGAGTATAAAAATGAAATACGATACTATTTTACTTGATTTTGATGATACAATTGTGGACTTTTTTGATGCAGAAGATAGAGCATTTCATCAAATGGCACATCATTTCGGTCATTATCCAACTGAAGAAGATTTTCAATATTTTAAGAAAGTAAATCAAAATCATTGGGAAGCATTTCAAAAAAATGAACTATCTAAAGAAGAAGTATTAACACATCGTTTTATTAATTATTTTAAAGAGTATGGTATAGACGTAGATGGTAAAAAAGCCGATGTTTTATTTAGAGACGAACTAGCTAAAGCACCATTAAAATTCTTCAACTCTACTTTAGAAACAATTGATCGATTAAGCCAAGAATGTGAATTGTTTATTGTGACTAATGGTGTTACAGATACCCAAAAACGTCGTATTGCTCAATTAGAGTTTAAAGACATCTTATCTGGAGTATATATATCAGAAGAAACAGGATATCAAAAACCTATGAGTGAATTTTTTGATTATATCTTTGAGAGAATTGGTGAAGAAAAAAGAAAGACTTCAATAATAGTAGGAGATTCTCTTACATCAGATATACTAGGTGGAAAAAATGCCGGTATTACAACATGTTGGTTTAATTATCGTAATAAAGAAAATAACAGTGATATTGTACCAGATTATGAAATACAATCTTTATATGAATTGGTTAATTTAGTTGAAGAATAATTAATAAGAGACCTGAGCTAAATGGCTCAGGCTTATTTATGCAAATAGCGTTTATAGCTTAATTGTTTAGAAATCATACAAGTATATTGACTTCTTATGCAAGTCTTCATTATCAATTTCTCTAAATGCCTCAAATAATTCAACAGTTTTTTAATTTATTTCAAAATGTTGAACTTTAGTTATGTTCTCATCATCATTTAAATGCTTTATATATATTGTATCTCTATTAATATACGATTTTCATTTAATAACATATTAATTACTTATAATCTGATAAAATGGATGTGAATTTCAATAGTTAAGCCGTAAAATTGTCATCTAGGGATATAATCTTTATACTGAATAAGTAATGTTATATTGAAGGAGTAAGGGAATGAACTGTAAAGTAACTAATTTTCAAGAAAAAGATTCATTTATTACTAAATTAGAAAACAGTGATGAAACATTATTGAAATTTTATCAATATAATCCAGTCAAACCATCTAGTTTTGATCAAAGAATGGATCGTCCTAATAATGGTAGAGAGCAACAACTTGCTCAAGTGATTAAATCATATATGTCAGATTTGAATATAACAGAAATTCAACAGACTCATCTTACTGCACTCAGTGAAGGAGCTAAAGTGGTAATTGGTGGCCAACAAGCTGGTCTTTTTGGTGGACCTTTATATACGTTTCATAAAATTCTTTCAATTGTTAATTTAAGTCGTGAATTAACTGAAACATATCAACAAACTGTTGTACCTGTTTTTTGGATTGCAGGTGAAGATCATGACTTTGAAGAAGTAAATCATACGTATGCTTATAATGCAAAAGATGCTCATTTACATAAAGTAAAATATCATACAATGACACCGCCTGAAACAAGCGTTTCTCACTATATTCCAGAAAAGGAACAGATGATTGAAGCACTTAATCAATTTTTTAAAGAATTAAAAGAAACGAAACATACTAACGCACTTTATCAAGTATGTTTAGAGATTATAGAAAAGTACAATAATTGGACTGATATTTTTAAAGGGTTACTTCAAGAAGTATTTAAAGATTACGGTGTACTATTTATTGATGCTCAATATGAAAAAATTCGTGAATTAGAGAAGCCATTATTAAAAAATATTATTCAAAAACATAATGAAATTAACCAAGCGTTTAGAAAAACACAAAAATTAACTACACAATCAGGTTTAAACAAAATGATTGAAACAGATACCAATGTCCATCTGTTCCTTCATGAAGATAGTATGCGTCAACTAATTACTAAAAAAGATGATGTATTCAAATTGAGTAAATCAGATATTACATATAATAAAGATGAATTGTTAAAATTAGTTGAAAAAGAACCAACTCGTTTTTCTAATAATGTTGTAACTAGACCAGTAATGGAAGAATGGCTATTTAATACGGTAGCTTTTATTGGAGGGCCAAGTGAAATTAAATACTGGGCTGAATTGAATGAAGTATTTAAAATTTTAGATGTTGAAATGCCTATTGTTTTACCAAGAATGAAAATCACTTATTTACCAATTAGAATAGAAAAACTAATTAATCAGTATAAGTTAAATGCTGAAAATGTTATTATGAATGGCATAGAAACGGATAGAGAAAAATTCGTTCGTAGCAAAGCTTCAGATACATTTATTAAAAAAGTAGAGTCTTTAAAAGAGAATCATGCCAAAATATACGAATCACTTCGTAAAGAGGTTAATGATAATCATGATAATATCAATTTATTAAAGAAAAATTATGACATTCATAATAAACAATTTGAATATTTATTAAATCGCTATTTACTTAACATTGAAAGAGATAACGATATAAGTATGAAACATTTTAGAGAGATTGAACATGTATTGCATCCAATGGGTGGCCTACAAGAAAGAATTTGGAATCCACTTCAAATGATGAATGAATTTGGGATAGATGTGTTTAGTCCCTCCACTTATCCTCCACTTAAATATACATTTAACCAAATAGTTATAAAACCTTAATTTATAAGGAAAAGACCCATATTATTTTAATAGATAATATGGGTCTTTTTATGTCAAATTAAAGAATTTTAAGATATTTTACATAATTAGTGGAGGATAGTGGTGAGATGTGGTAAATTATTAATAAGGTGAGGTGGTAATAATGTTCATGGGAGAATACGAGCATCAATTAGATGCTAAAGGACGTATGATAATTCCATCTAAGTTTAGATATGACTTAAATGAACGTTTTATTATCACACGAGGCCTTGATAAATGTTTGTTTGGTTACACGCTTGAAGAATGGCAACAGATAGAAGAGAAAATGAAAACCTTACCTATGACAAAAAAAGACGCACGTAAGTTTATGCGTATGTTCTTCTCTGGAGCTATCGAAGTAGAACTAGATAAGCAAGGGCGTATTAACATTCCTCAAAATTTGAGGAAATACGCAAATTTAACAAAAGAATGTACGGTAATAGGTGTCTCAAATCGTATAGAGATTTGGGATAGAGGAACTTGGAATGAATTCTATGAAGAATCAGAAGAAAGTTTTGAAGATATTGCCGAAGATTTGATAGATTTTGATTTTTAATGGAGGAATTTATAGTGTTTCATCATGTAAGCGTTATGCTAAAAGAAACAATAGATGAATTAGACATCAAAGAGGATGGCATATATGTAGATTGTACGCTTGGTGGATCCGGTCATGCACTCTATTTATTAAATCAATTAAACGATGACGGTAGGTTGATTGCAATTGATCAAGATACTACTGCCTTAGAAAATGCTAAAGAAGTACTAAAAGATCACTTACACAAGGTCACGTTTGTACATAATAACTTTAGAGAATTAACTGATATTTTGAAAAATTTAGGAATTGAAAAAGTAGATGGTATTTACTACGACTTAGGTGTTTCAAGTCCACAGCTTGATATACCTGAAAGAGGATTTAGTTATCATCATGATGCAAAGTTAGATATGCGTATGGATCAAACGCAAGAATTAACTGCATATGATGTTGTTAATGATTGGCCTTATGAGGCATTGGTTAAAATCTTTTATCGTTATGGAGAAGAAAAATTTTCTAAACAAATAGCGAGAAGAATAGAAGCACACCGTGAACAACAACCTATTGAAACAACATTAGAGCTTGTAGACATTATTAAAGAAGGTATTCCAGCTAAAGCTCGAAGAAAAGGTGGTCATCCTGCTAAACGCATTTTCCAAGCGATAAGAATAGCAGTGAACGATGAACTATCTGCGTTTGAAGATTCAATTGAACAAGCCATTGAGCATGTTAAAGTAAAAGGTAGGATTTCAGTCATTACTTTCCATTCTCTGGAAGATAGATTGTGCAAGCAAATTTTCCAAGAATACGAAAAAGGACCTGATGTGCCTAGAGGGTTACCAATTATTCCTGAAGCTTATACACCTAAGTTAAAACGAGTAAATCGTAAACCAATTACTGCTACAGAAGAGGATTTAGACGAAAATAATAGAGCACGTAGTGCAAAATTACGTGTTGCTGAAATATTAAAATAAGGAGTAATTGAGGATGGCTGTAGAAAAAATTTACGAACCATATGAACACATTCAGCACACTAGCATACCGAAAGAACAACCAAAGACACAAACTGAGACGAAAACAGTAACTAAAAAGGTTGTTGTTCAACTTACGCGATTTGAGAAATTTTTATACATAACGCTTGTCACAGCAATTGCTGTTCTAGCAATCTATATGCTATCTTTAAAAATGGATGCGTACGATACAAATGATAAAATTGCCGAGCTAGATCAAAAGATTGAACAACAATCTAATGAAAATAATGCAATTCAATCTGAAATTAAGAAAAATTCTTCTTATGAGCGCATTTACGATCAGGCTAAAAAACAAGGTATGAGCCTAAAGAACGATAATGTAAAGGTAGTGCGTACTAATGGCGAAGCGAAAAATTAAAATTAGAAAAAATAAATTAGGAGCAGTCCTCCTTGTTGGATTATTCGGACTGCTCTTTTTTGTATTGGTTTTAAGATATTCATATATCATGATAACTGGACATTCAGACGGACAAGATTTAGTGATGCGCGCTAATGAAAAATATCTCGTAAAAACGCAAGAACAGCCTGAAAGAGGGAAAATATACGATAGAAACGGTAAAATTTTAGCCGAAGATGTTCAACGATATAAATTAGTTGCTATTATTGATAAAAATGCTGGAGAAGTTGGTGATACACCAAGGTATGTTAAAGATAAAAAGAAAACAGCAAAACAATTATCAAAAATTATTGATATGAAACCTGATGAAATTGAAAAACGTCTTAATCAAAAGAAAGCCTTTCAAGTTGAATTTGGACAGAAAGGGACAAATTTAACATATCAAGATAAAGTTAAACTCGATAAAATGGACTTACCAGGAATCACCTTATATCCAGAAACTGAACGATTCTATCCTAACGGTAATTTTGCTTCTCATTTAATTGGTATGGCTCAAAAAAATCCTGATACTGGGGAATTAAATGGTGCATTAGGTGTAGAAAAGATTTTTAATAGTTATCTAAATGGACAGAAAGGCTCGCTATCTTATATACATGACATTTGGGGTTATATTGCACCAAACAGTAAAAATGAAAAAGCGCCAAAACGTGGTGATGACGTTCATTTAACCATTGATTCAAATATACAAGTATTTGTCGAAGAGGCTCTTGATGATATGGTGAAACGATATGAACCAAAAGATTTATTTGCAGTGGTTATGGATGCTAAAACAGGAGAAATTCTTGCATATAGTCAACGTCCAACATTCAACCCCGAAACGGGTAAAGACTTTGGAAAAAAATGGGCTAATGATTTATATCAAAATGCATATGAGCCTGGGTCAACATTTAAATCATATGGATTAGCAGCCGCCATTCAAGAAGGTAAATTTAATCCTAAAGAAAAATATGAATCTGGTCATCGTGATATTATGGGTTCAAGAATTTCTGACTGGAATAAAACCGGTTGGGGAGAAATACCAATGTCATTAGGTTTCACATATTCATCTAATACATTGATGATGCATCTTCAAGATTTAGTTGGTGCTGATAAAATGAAATCTTGGTACGAGCGCTTTGGTTTTGGTAAATCTACAAATGGTATGTTTGACGGAGAATTAAAAGGAAATATTGCTTGGTCAAATGAATTACAACAAAAAACATCAGCATTCGGTCAATCGACCACAGTAACGCCTGTACAAATGATACAAGCACAATCAGCTTTCTTTAATAAAGGAAATATGTTAAAACCTTGGTTTGTTCAAAGTATAGATAATCCAATTTCAAAGAAAACATTCTATAAAGGTGAAAAGAATATAATTGGAAAACCTATTACTTCAGAAACTGCGGATAAAGTTGAAACAGAATTAGATAAAGTAGTAAATAGTGATAAAAGTCATGCTTCCAATTATCGTATTGATGGTTATGATATTGAAGGGAAAACAGGTACTGCTCAGGTCGTTAATGAAAATGGTAGTGGATACGTTAAAGGAGCAAATCCCTACTTTGTAAGCTTTATGGGAGATGCGCCAAAAAAACATCCAAGAGTTATTGTTTATGTTGGTATGAGTCTTGCTCAGAAAAATGATCAAGAAGCATATGAATTAGGGGTAAGTAAAGCTTTTAAACCTATCATGGAAAATACACTTAAGTATTTAAATGTAGGCTCTAAAAAAGATGAGACTCAATCAGCACAGTATAGTAAAGTGCCAAATGTTGTAGGGCAATCAAGTCAAAAAGCCCAAGATAGTCTTAAAGGAAAAGATTTACAACCTGTCATTATTGGTAATGGTAATACAATAAAAGCTCAATCTACTAGAGCTAATACAAAATTATTACCGAATAGTAAAGTGTTAGCAGTGACAGATGGCGATATTACTATGCCAAATATGAAAGGTTGGACAACAGACGATGTCCTAGCCTTCCAAGAATTAACTGGAATCAATGTTACGACTAAAGGCAGTGGATATGTAACAAATCAATCTGCAGCGAGTGGGTCAACACTCAAAAGTAATAAGAAAATTGAAATAGAATTATCTACTGATGATCCTAATGAAAATACATCCTTAACTGATTCGAGTGAATCTGATTCAAATAACACTTCAGATAATTCAACTGATACAACGTCTAATGATAAAAACGATTCATAAGAACAAATGACGTCATTTTAAATGATTATAAATAAGGTGTCATATATGATGGATACCTTATTTATAATCTCAATTTCTTACATAATATATATAAAATTAGTTTGAAAATTGATAAGATTATAAAGGAAATAAAGTGAAAAACGAATAAATTTAAAATACATAAAGGAGATTACCATGCTTTTTATATTTGCGATTATCGCATTACTTATCACATTTATTTTAGTTCCTGTACTTATACCGACACTTAAACGAATGAAATTTGGTCAAAGTATCCGCGAAGAAGGTCCTCAAAGCCATATGAAAAAAACGGGTACACCAACCATGGGTGGTTTAACGTTTTTAATTAGTATTATTATTACATCTATTATTGCTATATTTTTCACAGATCATTCTAATCCCATTATTCTATTACTCTTTGTCACAATAGGATTTGGACTCATTGGTTTTATTGATGATTACATTATTGTAGTTAAAAAAAATAACCAAGGACTTACAAGTAAGCAGAAATTTTTAGCTCAAATTGCAATAGCAATTATATTTTTCATTCTAAGCGATGTTTTTCATTTAATAGAATTTTCAACAAGTATAAATATTCCCTTTACTAATTTTGGAATTCCATTGTCGTTTGCGTACGTTATTTTTATTGTTTTTTGGCAAGTTGGATTTTCAAACGCAGTTAATTTAACTGATGGATTGGATGGATTAGCAACTGGCTTATCAATTATTGGATTCACTATGTATGCAATTATGAGTTTCATGTTAAATGCTCCTGCAATTGGTACTTTTTGTATTATTATGATTTTTGCATTACTCGGTTTCTTACCGTATAACTTAAATCCAGCCAAAGTATTTATGGGAGATACGGGAAGCTTAGCATTAGGAGGTATTTTTGCTACAATTTCAATCATGTTAAACCAAGAATTTTCATTACTTTTTGTAGGTTTAGTATTTGTTATCGAAACATTATCAGTAATGTTGCAAGTATCATCTTATAAATTAACTAAAAAAAGAATCTTTAAAATGACACCAATTCATCACCATTTTGAACTTAGCGGATGGAGTGAATGGAAAGTTGTTTCAGTATTTTGGTTTGTGGGGTTAATTTCAGGATTAATTGGATTATGGATAGGAGTGCATTAGAATGCTAAATTATACAGGATTAGAGAATAAAGATGTTCTTGTAGTTGGATTAGCAAAAAGTGGTTATGAAGCTGCTAAGTTATTAGTTAAATTAGGTGCAAATGTAACTATAAATGATGGGAAAGATTTATCTAAAGATCCCCATGCAAAAGACTTAGAAACATTAGGTGTGAAAATTGTTGATGGTGGTCATCCATTATCATTACTTGATAGCAACCCAATTATTGTTAAAAACCCAGGTATACCTTATACAGTTTCAATTATTGATGAAGCATATCAACGAGGTCTTAAAATTTTAACTGAAGTAGAATTAAGTTATTTAATTTCTGAAGCTCCAATTATCGCCGTAACTGGTACAAATGGTAAAACAACAACAACTTCTCTCATTGGAGATATGTTTAAAAAAAGTAGATTAACTGGAAGACTTTCAGGAAATATTGGGTATGTTGCTTCTAAAGTAGCTCAAGAAACGTCACCTGATGAATATCTAATCACTGAATTATCTTCATTCCAATTACTTGGCATTGAACATTACAGACCTCACATTGCCATCATTACAAATATCTATTCTGCTCATTTAGATTATCATGAGTCATTAGAAAATTATCAAAATGCGAAGCGACGTATTTACAAAAATCAAACAGAAGATGATTATTTGATTTGTAATTATCATCAACGTCATTTAATTGAAACTGAAAATTTAAAAGCTAAAACATTATATTTTTCTACTCAACAAGAAGTAGATGGCATCTATATTAAAGATAATTATATCGTTTATAATAATGTTAATCTTATTAATATTGATGACTTAGTTTTACCAGGAGAACATAACTTAGAAAATATTTTAGCTGCTGTTTTAGCTGCAATACTTGCAGGCGTGCCAATTAAGGCTATCGTAGATAGTTTAACAACATTCTCAGGTATTGAACATCGATTACAATATATTGGAACGAATCGAACAAATAAATACTATAATGACTCTAAAGCAACCAATACATTAGCAACACAGTTTGCTTTAAATTCATTTAAACAGCCTATTATCTGGTTATGTGGTGGTTTAGATCGAGGTAATGGATTTGATGAATTAATTCCTTATATGAAACATGTTAGAGTAATGGTAGTTTTCGGTGAAACTCAAGATAAATTTGCTAAATTAGGTAATAGTCAAGGTAAAGAAGTAATCAAAGCAGTTGATATAGAAGATGCAGTAAAAAAAGTTCAAGATGTCATTGAACCTAATGATGTTGTTTTACTTTCACCAGCATGTGCAAGTTGGGATCAATATAAAACATTTGAAGAACGTGGCGAAAGATTTATTGAAAGTTTCCGTGCATACCTACCATCTTAATTAAAGGATGTGAAGTAATTGGATGATACAAGGGGCAATAGAAATAAAAAGATTCGTTCTATCAAGCGTTCATTTGATAAAGACAAAACTGAATTAGAAAATGATAAAAATAAAAAAATTAAAGATGATGTTAAATCAAAAGATAGACTCCAAAAAGAAAAGAATCTTTCAAATGATAGAAGGTCAAATAAATCTTTAAATTCTTCGAAAAATAAAGGTGAAAATTTAAAGAAAGAAGTAAAAACAAAGTTAAGAGAAAAGCGCAATAAATTTCAAAATGATAAATATAGTCACTTAACGGTAGCTGAAAAACGAGAACAACAAAAGATAGATAAAAGAAAGCGACAAAAACGTATTCAATATATTATTGTTACTACTTTAATACTTTTAATTATATTATTTCTACTATATATGTTTACACCATTAAGTAGAATTTCTCATGTTAATATTAGTGGTAATCATAATGTAAGTGATAGTCAAGTTGAAAAAGAATTAAATATCAAAAAAGGATCACGCATTTATACTTTTAGTAAAAGCAAAGCTATCAATAATTTAAAGAAAAATTCATTAATCAAAGATGTTCAGATTAATAAACAGTTGCCTAATACTTTAAATGTTAAAATTATTGAAAATAATTTAGTAGGTATTGTAAAAGATAAAAATAAATATGTGCCAATAATTGAAGGAAATAAAAAATTAGACAATTATAATGGTGATATTGCGAATAGTGCACCTGTGTTAGAAGATTTTAAAGGTGACAATTTAAATAGTATCACGAAAGCATTATCTAAAATGTCTAATGAAACGAGAGATATGATTTCAGAAATAAAATATGCACCTTTACAGAATCAACAAAATCGAGTCCTTTTATATATGAAAGATGGCATGCAAGTAGTAGGAGACATCAATACTCTAGCTAACAAAATCGAGTATTATCCTCAAATGTCTCAATCTCTTGCAAAAGATAGTTCAGGTCAATTAAAAACACAAGGATATATTGATTTATCTGTAGGAGCATCATTTATTCCATATAATGAAAATAGCAGTATTAATTCTAAGTCTGATCAAAATGTTCGTCAAAAAACACAGCAAGAAACAGAAGCAAAAAATGAATTACAAAGTGCATTAAATAAAATAAGCGAACAATCGGATACAAATAATTAAAAAATTTCGATAATAATATGTGTTTATAGTTCACAAGCTAAACGACGTATTGTAAACTAAATATAGTGTATTTTAATAGTATTTTGTCAGGAGGTGCCTATCTATGGAGGAACATTACTATGTAAGCATAGATATTGGTTCATCAAGTGTTAAAAC
This sequence comes from Staphylococcus sp. HMSC072E01, assembly GCF_001814125.1. Taxonomy (NCBI): domain Bacteria; kingdom Bacillati; phylum Bacillota; class Bacilli; order Caryophanales; family Staphylococcaceae; genus Staphylococcus; species Staphylococcus sp. HMSC072E01. The sequence goes on from NZ_KV814968.1 coordinate 11,026, forward strand.
AATAGTAGGCGAAAAATTTCACAATGGTATTAATGTGATAGGTACAGGGCAAACCTACACTAGCGGTATTAAGAATGGATTGATTGATGATTTTGATATTGCGAAACAAGCAATTAAAGATACAATTAAAAAAGCTTCTATCGCATCAGGTGTGGATATAAAAGAAGTTTTCTTAAAATTACCTATCATTGGTACTGAAGTGTACGATGAAGAAAACGAAATTGATTTTTACGAAGATACAGAAATTAGTGGATCACATATTGAAACAGTATTGGAAGGTATACGTCAAAAAAATGATGTAGCTGATACAGAAGTTATTGATGTGTTTCCGATTAGATTCATTGTAGATGGAGATAACGAGGTTTCGGATCCTAAAGAACTCATTGCAAGACACTCGTTAAAAGTAGAAGCAGGTGTTATTGCAATTCACAAGTCAATTCTAATTAATATGATTAAATGTGTAGAATCTTGTGGAGTAGATGTATTGGACGTCTATTCAGATGCTTATAACTATGGCTCTATTTTATCTGCAACTGAAAAAGAATTAGGTGCATGTGTAATTGATATTGGTGAAGATCTCACTCAAATCGCCTTTTATGAACGCGGTGAACTTGTAGATGCCGATTCAATTGAATTAGCTGGACGTGATATTACAGATGATATCGCAGAAGAATTAAACACTACATATGAAACAGCTGAAAAAATTAAACATCAATATGGACATGCTTATACACAATCAGCGTCTGATCAAGACGTTTTCAGTGTTGATCAGGTAGATAGTGACGAATTAGTAGAGTATACTCAAAAAGATTTAAGTGCAGTTATTGAAAGAACAGTGCAAGATATCTTTGATGAAGTATTTGATGTGTTGGTAGATTTAGGATTAACTAAAGTAAATGGTGGATTCATTGTTACAGGTGGTTCTTCAAACTTATTGGGCGTTAAAGAATTACTAAGTACAATGGTTAATGAAAAAATAAGAATCCATACACCTTCTCAAATGGGAATTAGAAAACCTGAATTTACTTCAGCGATTTCTACAATATCTAGTAGTATCACATTTGATGAATTATTAGATTATGTTACAATAAATTATCAAGATAATGATGAATTTGAAGAAGAAGTCATTGAAAATGACGAACACAATCATACTTCAAAATCAGGTGGCTTTGACTGGTTTAAACGTAAATCTAATAAAAACGAAGACACTGACGAAAATCATCAGCCGGAAGTACGTGAAAAAGCGGAGAAACATGATGATTATGAAACGTATGATGAAAACAACCATCAAGATGGAACACATCATTATGATGATGAACATGAAAAATCTGATAAAGAAGAAAGCAAATTTAAAAAGCTTATGAAATCTCTATTTGAATAATTGGCCATTAAGACTAGGAGGAAAAATAAATGTTAGAATTTGAACAAGGATTTAATCATTTGGCGACATTAAAAGTCATCGGTGTAGGTGGCGGCGGTAACAACGCTGTTAACCGCATGATTGATCATGGAATGAATAATGTTGAATTTATTGCTATTAACACTGATGGGCAAGCTTTAAACTTATCTAAAGCAGAATCTAAAATACAAATCGGTGAAAAATTAACACGTGGTTTAGGTGCAGGTGCAAATCCAGAAATTGGAAAAAAAGCTGCTGAAGAATCACGTGAACAAATTGAAGATGCTATTCAAGGCGCTGATATGGTATTCGTTACTGCTGGTATGGGTGGCGGTACTGGTACAGGTGCTGCACCAGTAGTTGCTAAAATTGCTAAAGAAATGGGAGCATTAACAGTGGGTGTTGTAACTCGTCCATTTGGCTTTGAAGGACGTAAACGTTCTACACAAGCAGCAGCAGGTGTTGAAGCTATGAAAGCGGCAGTTGATACATTAATCGTTATCCCTAACGATCGTTTATTAGATATTGTTGATAAATCAACTCCTATGATGGAAGCATTTAAAGAAGCAGATAATGTTTTACGTCAAGGTGTTCAAGGTATCTCTGATTTAATCGCTGTATCAGGTGAAGTGAACTTAGACTTTGCTGACGTTAAGACAATTATGTCTAACCAAGGTTCTGCATTAATGGGTATTGGTGTATCTTCAGGCGAAAATAGAGCAGTGGAAGCTGCTAAAAAAGCTATTTCATCTCCATTACTTGAAACATCAATTGTTGGTGCTCAAGGTGTGTTAATGAACATTACAGGTGGTGAATCTTTATCTTTATTCGAAGCTCAAGAAGCAGCTGATATTGTACAAGATGCAGCAGATGAAGATGTAAATATGATTTTCGGTACTGTAATTAATCCAGAATTACAAGATGAAATTGTTGTAACAGTAATCGCAACTGGATTTGAAGACAAACCAACATCTCAAGGACGTAAAGCGTCAAGTACTGGTTTTGGTTCAAGTGCAACTTCTAGTCCATCAACTCAAAGTGCACCAAAAGAAGACTCATTCACACATAGTGCATCTAATTCACGTCCTTCTGATGGTCTAAGCGAAAGAAGTCATACTACTAAAGATGATGATATTCCTAGCTTTATTCGTAATAGAGAAGAAAGACGTTCTAGAAGAACTAGACGCTAATATTAAAGCATAAATATAAAATAAGGAGCAGTGATTTCTGAAGAGAATGCTGCTCTTTTTATTTTGTTTAATTTAAAAAGAAATATGTTATATAATACATTTATATACATCTTTTAATCGAAATGCAGATAAAATATAAAACAATAGTCTAGATATGATTATTCTTAAAAGTGAGGGTGGTTTTCACAACGTGGAAAAATTTATAAAACAGCCACATTATTTGAGTTATACATCACAATATGATCAGTTAACACTTGGTTTTACTACACGCGAAGATGGAAAGAGTCCATATCCAAGAGATGCATTTAATATGGCACGTTATATTGATGATGAACCTAGTTATGTGACGCATCATCAAGAGATATTAGCTAATGCTATAAACTTTCCTACACAACAATGGGTTTTTCCTATTCAAACACACGAAAATAATATCGCTCACATTACTAAAGCACATTGTGGCGCTAATATTAAGACATTAGGTAATGAATTATATGGAATTGATGGTATGTACACTTATGATTCAGATATATTATTAACGATGTGTTATGCTGATTGTGTACCTGTATATTTTTATAGTGAAAAACATCATTTTATCGCTCTAGCTCATGCGGGGTGGAGAGGAACATATGGTCAAATAGTAGTAGAAATGCTTAAATATGTAGAATTTGACTATCAAGATTTAAATGTAGTCATAGGTCCAGCGACTTCTTCAACCTATGAAATAAATGATGATATTAAAAAGAAATTTGAAACATTGCCTATTAATTCTGACAAATATATTGAAACACGAGATACTGATCGACATGGTATTGATTTAAAATTAGCCAACGCTTTATTATTAATAAATAGTGGCGTACCAGCTGAAAATATTAACATTACAAAATATACTACGTCAGAAGACTTATCGCTTTTTTTCTCTTATCGTGTTGAAAAAGGTAAAACTGGCAGGATGCTAGCATTTATAGGTCAAAAAGGAGAAGTGTAGTGTAATGCAGTTATATCACTATAATCCTTTATGTCATTACAAAGTTAAGAGGTTGATATATAATGAAAGTGACAGAAAATTTAGAAAAAATACAAACGGAAATTAATCATCATCTTGAAAAAAGTGTGATTAAGACCGCTCCAAACGTGATTGCAGTAACAAAATATGTTACAATAGACCGAGCAAAAGAAGCGTATGATGCTGGTTTAAGACACTTTGGAGAAAATAGAGTAGAAGGTTTTCTAGAAAAAAAACAAGCCTTACCTAAAGATGTTACAATGCATTTTATCGGTTCACTACAGTCTAGAAAAGTAAAAGATGTGATTAATGACATCGATTATTTACATGCACTAGATCGTTTGAATTTAGCAAAAGAAATTAATAAAAGAGCAACTCACACTATTTCATGCTTTATCCAAGTGAATGTTTCTGGTGAAGAAACTAAACATGGTATTGCGCTTAGTGAAGTTAATGATTTTATTGAACAAATTAAAGCATTCGACAATATTAAAATTGTTGGATTAATGACAATGGCGCCTTATACCGATGATAAGGACTACATACATCAGTTATTTAAACAATTGAGATTAAAACGAGATGAAATTAAAAACCTTAAATTGAATTATGCACCATGTGAATATTTATCTATGGGAATGAGTAATGATTATACTATTGCTGTAGAAGAAGGTGCTACATTTATAAGAATAGGGACTAAACTTGTTGGAGAAGAGGAGTGAGCCCCGTGGCTATCAAGGATTTATTTAATAATTTTTTCCTAATGGAAGATGAAGAAGAAGTCGAAAGCCCTGCTGAAAGACAACAGCGTGTAACACAAAATGAAGAAAATCAAAATCGTAATATGCAACAGCAACCTATTGAAAGAACACAGAATAATCAAAATCACTTAAAAACTGTACCTCAAAAGAAAGTATCAAAAAATTACAATACTGAAGAAAGGAATTATCGTATGGGAAATACATCAAATAAGTCTAATTTAAAAAATGTTGTTACTATGAATCAATCAGCTGGTACAGGTTATAGTAATTACGAAAATTCAAAAATGTGCTTATTTGAACCTCGTGTATTTTCAGATACTCAAGACATTGCAGATGAACTTAAAAATCGTCGTGCGACATTAGTTAACTTACAACGTATTGATAAAGTATCAGCGAAACGTATTATTGACTTCTTAAGTGGAACAGTTTATGCCATTGGCGGAGATATACAACGTGTAGGTGCTGATATCTTCCTTTGTACACCTGATAATGTTGAGGTGGCAGGTAGTATTACCGATCACCTTGAACAGATGAATACACAACAACATTACGAATAATTTAAGGAGTAGAATATAATATATGGATGTTGGTATATTAGCTAGTATATTTAACTTTATATTATTACTAGTTCAAATTTATTATTGGGGAATGATTATTTATTTTTTTACTTCATGGGTTCCAACAATTAGAGAATCTAAATTTGGATCATTTTTAAGTAAGATATATGAACCTTTCTTAGAGCCATTTAGAAAGATTATTCCACCCATTGGTATGATTGATATTTCATCAATTGTAGCATTATTTGTACTTGTATTATTTCAATATGGATTGCAAAGTATTTTTGATATGATATTAAATTATTTAATACTAAAATAATTTTATAATAAGTTAGTAGAGCCTGTGATATGCATAATGTCTCAGGCTCTTTAACACTTAAAAGAGGAGGCGTTAATCATCGATATTTATCAGCACTTTAGAAATGAAGAACAACCACTTATTGATCAATTATTAGATAAATGTGAACAAGTTAATCAACAATATGCACCTGTATTGACTTCATTTTTAGATCCTAGAGGACAATATATATTAGAAGTCATCGTCGGTAGTTTTGAAGATATGAAAGTGAGCTATTTCGGTGGTCAATCGGCAGAAAGAAAGAGAGCAATTATTGCGCCTAGTTATTTTGAACCTACTGAAGGTGATTTTGAAGAAGTATTAATCCAAATTAATTATCCTGAGAAATTTGTGTCTATTCAACATCAACATGTACTTGGAACTTTAATGTCTTTAGGTATAGAAAGAGAACAAGTAGGAGATATACTTGTTGGTGATACGATTCAGTTTGTTTTGACAAAGCAATTGGAATCATATATTATGATGGAATTAACAAAGATTAAAGGTGCTACAGTCAAACTTGATTCTATTCCATTTAAAGATATGATACAATCAAAAGAGAATTGGAATATTCATCATAGTACAGTCAGTGCTTTAAGATTAGATGTCGTTTTAAAAGAAATGATTCGAAAATCTAGATCAATTGCTAAACAATTAATTGAAAAAAAACGGGTAAAAGTGAATCATACTTTAATCGATTCTCCCGATTTTCAACTTCAAAACAATGATTTGCTCTCTATTCAAGGATTTGGACGTGCTCGAATTATTGATATAGGTGGCAAAACTAAAAAAGAAAAAGTTCATATAACGTATCAAACACTATTTAAGTAAATGATATTGATTGATAAATAATAAAAACACCTTTATGATGGTTTGTTTTAAGGAGGATAACAGATGGCTTTTACACCTAATGAAATAAGAAATAAGGAATTTACAAGAGTGAAAAATGGTTTGGAGCCTGCTGAAGTTAGCGATTTTTTAACTCAATTAAGTAATGAGATTGAAAGACTTAAAGAAGAAAAAAAACAACTTGAAAAAGTGCTTGAAGAGAGAGATACTAATATTAAATCTTATCAAGATGTTCATCAATCAGTAAGTGATGCGCTTATTCAAGCTCAACAAGCTGGAGAACAAACAAAAATTGCTGCCACAAAAGAATCAGAAGCAATTATCTCTAAAGCAAAAGCGCAAGCTGATGTGATTGTAAATGATGCTATTGAAAAAGCACGTCATTTATCTTTCCAAACTGAAGATATGAAACGTCAATCTAAAATATTTAGATCAAGATTTCGTATGCTTGTAGAAGCACAGCTGGATTTATTGAAAAATGATGATTGGGATTACTTATTAAATTATGATTTTGATGCAGAACAAGTGACACAAGAAAACATACAGCATTTAAATCCACAAGATGTAAATCCAAATGCGAATAGTGAAACTCCAACGAGTGAAACAACTGAGACAGTATCAAATGAGGAAAATCAGTCAATCAATTCTAATGAAACAACTAATACAAATAAGTCTACTTCTGAAAATAAGGATGTTTCAAGTAGCGAATCATCATCAAATAAATAGTTAATAAAATGTCAGACACGTAAAAAATAATAAACTTTTCACAGCGAGTTAGGACACGGTGGAAGCCTAATATAAGTCTATTTTTTATATCACTGGCAAATTAAAATTTTATAATATTAAGAAGAGAACTCTAAGTTGAGTTAAGAAGGGTGGTACCGCGGATTTCCCGTCCCTATTAATTGAACTTAGAGTTCTTTTTATATTTAAGGAGTGGAAAATATGAATTACAAAGAAACTTTATTAATGCCAAAAACTGACTTTCCAATGCGAGGAGGTTTACCTAATAAAGAGCCAAAAATTCAAGAGCAATGGGAAGCAAATAATCATTATCAAAAAGCTTTAGAGAAAAATGAAGGAAATCAATCATTTATTTTGCATGATGGCCCACCTTATGCAAATGGTAATCTTCACATGGGACATGCATTAAATAAAATTATTAAAGATATTATTGTACGTTATAAAACGATGCAAGGATTTTACTCACCTTACGTTCCAGGATGGGACACACATGGTTTACCAATTGAACAAGCATTGACTAAAAAAGGCGTTGATCGCAAAAAAATGTCAATTGCTGAGTTTAGAGAAAAATGTAAAGAATTTGCTTTAGAACAAGTTGAACTTCAAAAACAAGATTTTAAACGTTTAGGTGTACGTGGAGACTTTAATAATCCATATATTACTCTTAAACCTGAATATGAAGCAGCTCAAATTCGTTTGTTTGGCGAAATGGCTGATAAAGGTTTAATTTATAAAGGTAAAAAACCAGTATATTGGTCACCATCAAGTGAATCTTCACTTGCTGAAGCTGAAATTGAATATCATGATAAACGTTCAGCATCTATTTATGTAGCCTTTGATGTTAAAGATTCAAAAGGTACTATCGATGAGGATGCTCAATTTATTATCTGGACAACTACACCTTGGACATTACCTTCTAACGTAGCAATTACAGTTCATCCAGACTTGAAATATGGTCAATATAATGTAAATGGTAAGAAATACGTGATTGCTGAAGCTTTAGCTGAAAGTGTTTCTGAAGCATTAGGTTGGGATAAAGATACTATTCAATTGGAAAAAGAATTTACAGGGAAAGAGTTAGAGTATGTTGAAACACAACATCCTTTCATAGATCGAGTGTCATTAGTCATTAATGGTGGTCATGTAACAACTGATGCTGGTACTGGTTGTGTACACACTGCCCCTGGTCACGGGGAAGATGACTATGTTGTAGGTCAAAAATACGATTTACCTGTCATTAGTCCTTTGGATGATAAAGGTGTCTTCACAGAAGAAGGCGGACAATTTGAAGGTATGTTCTATGATAAAGCAAATAAAGCTGTAACAGACCTTTTAACTGATAAAGGTGCCTTATTAAAATTAGACTTTATTACGCATAGTTATCCGCATGATTGGCGTACTAAAAAACCAGTTATTTTCCGTGCAACACCTCAATGGTTTGCTTCAATTAATAAAGTGAGACAAGATATCTTAGATGCGATTGAAGAGACTGATTTTAAAGTAGATTGGGGTAAAACACGTATTTATAATATGATTCGTGACCGTGGTGAATGGGTGATTTCTCGTCAACGTGTATGGGGTGTACCATTGCCTGTATTTTACGCTGAAAATGGCGATATTATTATGACAAAAGAAACAGTCAATCATGTAGCTGATTTATTTGAAGAATATGGCTCAAATGTTTGGTTTGAAAGAGAAGCTAAAGATTTATTACCTGAAGGATTCACACATCCTGGAAGTCCTAATGGAGAATTTACTAAAGAAACAGATATTATGGATGTTTGGTTTGACTCTGGTTCATCTCATAGAGGCGTGTTAGAAACTCGTCCAGAATTGCATTTCCCAGCCGATTTATATTTTGAAGGTAGTGACCAATATCGTGGTTGGTTTAACTCTTCAATTACTACAGCAGTTGCGACTAGAGGACAAGCGCCTTATAAATTCTTATTGTCACATGGTTTCGTAATGGATGGCGAAGGTAAAAAAATGAGTAAATCTTTAGGTAACGTTATCGTGCCTAATCAAGTAGTAAAACAAAAAGGTGCAGATATTGCACGATTATGGGTAAGTAGTACAGACTATTTAGCAGATGTACGTATTTCAGATGAAATTTTAAAACAAACGTCTGATGTTTATAGAAAAATCAGAAATACTTTAAGATTTATGTTAGGTAATATTAACGACTTTAATCCTGAAACAGACAGTGTACCTGAACATGAATTATTAGAAGTAGATCGCTACTTATTGAATCGCTTACGTGAATTCACTGCTAGTACTATTAATCACTATGATAACTTTGATTACTTAAATATTTATCAAGAAGTTCAAAACTTTATCAATGTTGAATTAAGTAACTTCTATTTAGATTATGGTAAAGATATTCTGTATATTGAACAAAAAGACGCACATAAACGTCGTAGCATGCAAACAGTGTTGTATCAAATTTTAGTAGATATGACCAAATTACTCGCTCCTATTTTAGTACACACTGCCGAAGAAGTATGGTCTCATACACCACATGTTAAAGAAGAAAGTGTTCATTTAGCAGATATGCCAAAAGTTGTGGACGTTGATCAAGAGTTATTAGATAAATGGAATCAATTTATGTCATTACGTGATGATGTAAACCGTGCATTAGAAGCAGCACGTAATGAAAAAGTTATCGGTAAATCTCTTGAAGCTAAAGTAGTGATTGGAAACAATGATCACTTTAAAGCTGCAGAATTTTTACAACAATTTAATGACTTACAACAATTATTTATCGTCTCTCAAGTTGAAGTGACTGAAAAAGTAGACAATGGAAATGAATACCAACATGGTGACATTCGTATTGACCATGCTTCAGGTGAAAAATGTGAAAGATGTTGGAATTATAGTGAAGCATTAGGATCTGTTGGTGAACTTGATCATTTATGTCCACGTTGTCAAGAAGTCGTAAAAACTTTAGTTTAATTCAATAAAGATAGAACGCTTGTAACCTAATTAAGGATTACGAGCGTTTTTTTAAAGTATATAAATATTAAATAATAATAGTTTGAAAATATAGCTGAATAGAGTTTCAAGTTTAGATGAAGAGGAACTAGGTTGTAACACATAATAAGTGATGGAATATTTCTCGTATGTTTATGATAGATATAGGAAGAGGGATAAAATTATGGGCAAGATTTTACTAACTGGGGCTTCTGGATATATCGGTAGTCATTTAAAAGATAAATTAAAAGATAATCATGAGATTATCGCAATATCAAGAAATGCTCAAAATAAAAAAAATGAAAGAAATGTAACTTGGAAATCAGCGGATTTATTTGATTTAGATGCTATAACTGAGGTAATGGAAGGTATAGATACTGCGATATATCTTGTTCATTCAATGATGCCAAGTGCTAAACTTACACAAGCGAATTTCGAAGATATGGATGCACTACTAGCTGATAATTTTGGACGTGCAGCAAAAAAGCAAGGTGTTAAACATATTATATTTATGAGTGGTATTATCCCAAATGATACTCAGTTATCACCTCACTTAAAAAGTCGGTTAGAATGTGAAAAAATATTAGGATATTATGACATCCCTGTAAGCACATTACGTGCTGGTCTAATTATAGGTTCAAAAGGTAGCTCATATCCTATTTTAAAAAGAATGATAGAGCGTTTGCCAGCAATGATTCTACCGAACTGGGCTCACAATATGATTGCGCCAGTATCTATTGATGATGTTATTGATAAATTAGCTATGTTAGTTGAACGTTCTCCACAAGAAAATGAAGCATTTGATATTACAGGACCTAAGGTAATGAATTATCAAGAATTATTTGAACGTACAGCGGCTATTCTTGATAAACGTTTACCTACGTTGAATTTACCAATTATTCCTATTTGGTTAAGTCGATTTTGGGTTAGACTGATTTCGCAAGTACCTAAAGAAATGGTATACCCACTTATGGATAGTTTAGTGCATGATATGATTCCGCAGCCTGAGCGTATAAAACCAGAAATATCGTTAGGGAAAATGAATTATGAAGAAAGTGTAAGAAAAGCACTGAAAGAAGAACAAGATGAACAACAAACAATAACTACAAAACAGTCTAAACCTAAATCAAAGCAAGATAAGAAAAATGAAGTGAAAGATGTTAGAGCAATGACGCGTTTTAAAATTCCTGAAAGTTATTCAATAAGTGATGTAACAAGAGAATATGCAGAATTTATAAATGATATTACGCTTCATTTAATAGATGGTACCATTAATGAGCATGATTTTAATATTCAATTACCACTAATAAAGAAATTCATTTTAAAAATGACACGACATAATCATGATTCTACGAGTGAAATGATTGTATATAAAATTGTTGGTGGAAATTTAGCAATGGCTAAAGACGGCGGTAATGCACGATTTGAATTTAGGCGTATATTAGATACTAATGAAGGTATTGTAGCATTACAAGAATATGAACCAACATTACCATGGGGAGTTTATAAGTTTACTCAAGCCAATGCACATAAGTTTGTGATGGATGTGTTTAAACACCATATGAATCATTTAGCTAATGATGAAGAAGATAAACAAGATCCTGTTAATAAAATTTTTACTAATCTTGCTATGACTACTGGTGCAATAATTGGCGCATTTGTTGGTGCAAGAACATACAATAAATTTTTAGTTAAAAAATAGTATACTTTATGTATTTAAAAGTTTTCGATGGAAGAGCAATGAAGTTCTCTCTCTATCGAAAGCTTTTTTTAGCCTAAATAGTTGAATATTACGCATTAAGACTGATAAAATTTTAATTATTTTATTATAGAATAATCATTAATCGTAGCTATTTTAAATTGAAAGAGAGATTTTAAAATTTAGGAGGTATCCTATGTTTCATGATAATGATGCACATTTTATTAATGGTATCACTTTAAATGTAAGAGATTTACGTACGTTACAACCGTTTTATGAAGAATTATTAGGATTTAAAAAGGTGGAAGAGACATTAACGGCTGTCAAATATCAAATTGGAGATCGTCACCATTATATTACTTTAAGAGAGATAAAGTCTGGACGAAATCCTTTATCTCAAGAAGCTGGTTTATTTTATATAGGAGTTCAATTATCCAATACACACCATCTGGCAGATCTAATCGAAAAGTTAAATGACTATGAGTTACCAATTAATGGTGGAGAACAAAACGTATGTACATTTATTTTTGTCGAAGATCCAGAAGGTCATATGTTTAAATTTTATGTTGATAAATCGATTTCTGATTGGAAACAAGAAAGTGAATGGATTAGACTCGATATTAAGCCACTCGATGTTTCTTCATTATTACCATATGCATCAACCATCGGATGGCAAGGTTTACCTAATGATAGTAAAATTGGGAATATTAGTTTAAAAACCATTCGATTAAATGAAGTAAGAGAGTATTATCTAAACTATTTTGGACTAGTACCTTCTGCATATTTAGATGATGAATCGTTTTATTTAGCTTCTGAACAATATTATTGTCATCTTTCAATGAATCAATGGAATTCAAAAATAAAGCGAATAGATAATGAACATACTTATGGTCTATCTATCGTTGACTTTCATTATCCAGAAACACATCATATCAATATTAAAGGCCCAGATGGTATCCAATTTAGATTTAATTTTATAAAGGTAGAGTGATGAAATGAAAAAATGGATTTTTTTAATGGTATTTGTATGCATGATATTTACGGGCGGTGCAATTTTTGATGGTCTAGACAATCAAGATATGACTGAACCTACAATTCATTTTTGGGAAAAAAATCCTATGAAATATAACACATACGCTAAAGGTCAATGTACTTACTATGTATTTGATCGAGTAAAAGAAGACCATCATTTAATAAGTAACCAATGGGGTGACGCTAAACTTTGGGCAAACAAGGCTAAGAAACAAGGGTATACAGTCAATGAAAATCCAACTAAAGGTTCTATTTTACATTATCCAAAAGGAAAACATGGACATGTTGCTTATGTAGAACAAGTCAATAATGATGGCTCTTTAATAGTCTCTGATATGAATTTCAGAAAACCTTACGAAATTACAACACGTTTTGTAGATGTTTATCAAGTCGATCAATTTAATTATATTCATCCTAAAAGTAACACAAATATGACATAGAAGATTGTAGCTTTTTTTATGCTAAGTAGTAGGCTATAATGTAGAGTGTTGTCAAAGAGTTGAGGGCTGAATGGAGGCACATGAATGAAAAAGAAATATTATATTGGTTTATCTTTAATAGTAGCCATCGTGATTTTAATTATAGACCAATTAACTAAAAAAATAATTACAGCAACTATGAACATTGGTGATTCTTATGAAGTGATTCCTCATTTTTTAAATATTACCTCACATAGAAATAATGGTGCAGCATGGGGGATTTTAAGTGGTAAAATGGGATTTTTCTATATTATTACTCTTATTATTTTAGCTGTACTTATTATATTTTATATTAAAGAAACTAAATATAATGCGTTTATGCAAGTTGCAATTAGCTTATTATTTGCAGGTGCATTAGGTAACTTTATCGATCGTTTATTCAATGGTGAAGTTGTTGATTTCATTGATACAAATATTTTTGGATATGATTTTCCAATTTTTAATATCGCAGATTCAAGCTTAACAATTGGTGTTATTTTTGTCATTATTGCATTGGTTAAGGATGCAACTAAAAAAGAATAGGAGGGCACGTAGTGGAAACGTATAAATATAAAATAGAAGATGAAGCACTCGTAGGTCAGCGTATTGATAAATTATTATCTGATTTCAATAGTGAGTGGTCTAGAAGTCAACTTCAAGATTGGATTAAAAATGATTTAGTCACTGTTAATGGTAAAATAATCAAATCAAATTATAAAGTTAAATTAAATGATGAGATTCAAGTGACTGAAAAAGAAGTAATTGAAGCCGATATTTTACCGGAGAACCTCAATTTAGATATTTATTATGAAGATAAAGATGTAGCCATTGTTTATAAACCTAAAGGTATGGTTGTACACCCTTCACCAGGTCATTATACAGGTACATTAGTTAATGGATTAATGTATCAAATTAAAGATTTATCAGGTATCAATGGAGAGATACGTCCTGGTATTGTTCATCGTATTGATAAAGATACGTCTGGGTTACTTATGGTAGCTAAAAATGATGTAGCACATCGTGGTCTAGTAGAACAACTTATGGATAAAACAGTAAAGCGTAAGTATACAGCTTTAGTACATGGTAATATTCCTCATGATTATGGAACAATTGATGCTCCAATAGGCAGAAACAAAAAAGACCGTCAATCTATGGATGTTGTTGATGATGGAAAAGAAGCAGTGACTCATTTTAATGTATTAGAGCATTTCAATGACTATACATTGATTGAATGTCAATTAGAAACAGGGCGTACTCATCAAATTCGTGTTCATATGAAATATATTGGGTTCCCACTTGTTGGAGATCCTAAATATGGTCCTAGAAAAACATTAGATATTGGTGGACAAGCGTTACATGCTGGAGTTATTGGTTTTAAACATCCTGTCACTCATGAATATATTGAACGTCATGCTGAGTTACCTCAAGCGTTTCAATCGCTATTAGAAGATATTCGATTAAGAGAATCATAAAATTAGAGAATAAAGTCGTAAATTAAAAGAAAGCATATTGACTTATGAACTAAAAAGATTTAAGCTAATAACAGTTAAAATTAAACAAAACAGTGTCTTTTAAAAAGAGTCCAGAGAGGCTCAAAAGACAGGGTGACTAATGATATAAATATGATTAACTTCAATTGTTCGATTACTATCAGACTAATCATATAAAATATTTTTATATACATTAAACCTCATGTCTTTATAAAAGGCATGAGGTTTTTTCTTTTAAGAGGTGTAATCATGTCAGAACGTATTATTATGGACGAAGCAGCTATACAACGTACTGTTACACGTATAGCACATGAAATTCTAGAATATAATAAAGGAACTGAACGACTTGTTCTTTTAGGTATTAAGACAAGAGGCGAATTTTTAGCACGGCGTATTCAAGAAAAAATTAAACAAATTGAACATCATGTAGTTCCAACAGGTACGATTGACATTACTCATTTTAGAGATGATATTGAAAACTCTAAAAAGCCTATCACTAAAGATGCCATTGAAATTGATCAAGATGTTACAGATAAGATAGTGATTATTATTGATGATGTACTTTATACTGGACGAACAGTTAGAGCATCTTTAGATGCAATTTTATTACATTCTCGACCTATAAAGATTGGCCTCGCTGCCCTTGTGGATCGTGGCCATCGTGAACTGCCAATTAGAGCAGACTTTGTTGGAAAGAATATACCTACTGCAAAAGATGAAGCAGTATCTGTTTATCTTGAAGAAATAGATGATAGAAATGCAGTAATAATTGAATAACTAACCTTTTAAACCAGTACGAGAGACTGAAAAAGGTGAAGTATGTAATGGTGAGCGTGTAATGTATTTATTAAATGGATAGATGAGATGTCTCACTTAAATTAAATACTTTTCCTATGTCATGTTATAAAAAACTTAAAGAAGCTTTTTATAATATTTCATTAATTTATTTTAGTCTCTTTACCATAGTGTAAAGAGACTTTTTTAGAAAGGAAGAACATTTCATGGAAAATGAGCAAATGTTTGAACGTACTGTCAAACCAGTACTAGATGTAAAAGATAAACCAAAACCAGCACAATGGGCGTTTTTAAGCTTACAACATCTATTTGCAATGTTTGGGTCAACTGTCCTTGTTCCATTTTTAACAGGGTTACCTATTTCTGCTGCATTATTAGCATCGGGTATAGGAACATTACTATACATATTAATTACTAAAGCAAAAATACCTGCCTATTTAGGTTCAAGCTTTGCATTTATTACTCCAATTATTACGGGGTTAAGTACGCACAGTTTAGGAGATATGCTTGTCGCATTATTTGCTAGTGGCGTAATGTATATCATTATTGGTATTTTCATAAAATTAAGTGGTACCGGTTGGTTGATGCATCTTTTACCCCCAGTTGTTGTTGGTCCAGTTATTATGGTCATTGGATTAAGTCTCGCACCAACAGCAGTAAACATGGCAATGTATGAGAATTCAGGAGATATGAAGGGTTACAATTTAAGCTATTTATTAGTCGCATTAGTAACCTTACTAGTAACTATTATTGTTCAAGGATTTTTTAAAGGTTTCCTTTCACTTATTCCTGTGTTAATAGGAATTATTGTAGGTTATATTGTGTCAATTTTTGTAGGCATTGTTAATTTTAAACCAATTGCTAAAGCCAGTTGGCTAGATTTTCCAGATATATATTTACCATTTAAAGATTATGTTCCATCGATACATATCGGACTTATTTTAGTCATGTTGCCTATAGTATTTGTAACAGTCAGTGAACATATTGGTCATCAAATGGTGATTAATAAAATTGTAGGACGTAATTTCTTTGAAAATCCTGGTTTACATCGTTCAATTATAGGTGATGGCGTTTCAACAATGTTTGCTAGTATTATTGGAGGACCGCCTAGTACAACTTATGGTGAAAATATTGGTGTGCTCGCAATTACAAAAATATATAGTATTTATGTCATTGGTGGTGCAGCAGTGATTGCAATTATCTTATCATTTATAGGTAAGTTCTCAGCATTAATTTCATCAATTCCTACACCAGTGATGGGTGGTGTATCTATCTTATTATTCGGTATTATTGCAGCAAGTGGACTTAGAATGTTGGTAGAAAGTCGTGTTGATTTTGCTAGTAATCGTAATTTAGTTATTGCGTCAGTAGTACTAGTAGTCGGTATTGGAAATTTACTTATCAATTTAAAAAGTCTTGGTGTGAACCTACAAATTGAAGGCATGGCTTTAGCAGCATTATCAGGAATCATATTAAATCTTATTTTGCCAAAAGAAAAAGAAGAATCAGATATTAAATAAAAGAGGATCTTTTAGGAGGCACGTTATGAAACATTTATTTTCAATGGAATATTTAACAAACGACGATATTTTTAATCTTATTCAAACAGCGAGTCGTTTTAAATCAGGAAAAGAAACTGTCCCTCAGTATGAAGGGAAATATGTATCTAACTTATTCTTTGAAAATTCAACACGCACAAAATGCAGTTTTGAAGTAGCTGAACTTAATCTTGGATTGAAACAAGTTAACTTTGAAACAAGTACTTCTTCAGTACAAAAAGGGGAATCGCTTTATGACACTTGTAAAACGTTAGAGAGTATTGGCGTCAATTTATTAGTTATTAGACATCCTCAAAATGCATATTACGAAGAACTAGAAAATTTAAATATTCCGATTGCAAATGCTGGAGATGGTAGTGGTCAGCATCCTACTCAAAGCTTATTGGATATAATGACGATTTATGAAGAATATGAAACATTTGAAGGATTAAATATTTTAATATGTGGAGATATTAAAAATTCTCGTGTAGCGAGAAGTAATTATACAAGTTTAACCTCGCTTGGTGCTAAGGTGATGTTCTCAAGTCCAAATGAATGGGTAGATGAAACATTAGATGCTCCTTATGTAAATATTGATGATGTGATTGATAAAGTTGATATTATTATGCTTTTAAGAGTTCAACATGAAAGACATGGTATTACTGATGAAGCAAACTTTAAAGCTGATTATTATCATGAACAATATGGGTTAACTAAAGAAAGGTATCGTCGTTTAAAAGATGATGCGATAGTGATGCATCCTGCTCCAGTAAATCGTGGCGTAGAAATCGATAGTGAACTAGTTGAAGCACCTAAGTCAAGAATCTTTAAACAAATGGAAAATGGAATGTATTTAAGAATGGCTGTAATAGATAAACTTTTATCAAGAAAAGGAGAATAATTATGAAACTTATAAAAAATGCTAAAATTTTAGACAATGGTGAACTTAAATCAACGTCAATTTTAATTGATGGACAATATATCAAGGAAATGAATGAAAATATTAATATTGATGAAGGTACTGAAGTCATTGATGCAAATGGTCAATTTGTAGCACCAGGTCTAGTAGATGTGCATGTACATTTAAGAGAACCAGGTGGGGAACATAAAGAAACAATTGAAACTGGAACAAAAGCAGCTGCACGTGGAGGATTTACAACAGTATGTCCAATGCCTAATACACGTCCTGTACCTGATACAGTAGAACACATGGATCAGTTGCAATCATTAATTAAAGAAAATGCACAAGTCCGTGTCTTGCCTTATGCATCAATTACCATTCGTCAAGCTGGTAAAGAGCATGTTGATTTTGAAGCACTTGCAAAAGAGGGTGCATTTGCATTTACAGATGATGGTGTGGGTGTTCAGGAATCAGCAATGATGTATGAAGCGATGCAACAAGCAGCAAAATTAAATAAAGCAGTTGTTGCTCATTGTGAAGATAATAGCTTAATTTATGGTGGTGCAATGCATCAAGGTAAACGTAGTGAAGAATTAGGTATTCCTGGTATTCCAAATATTTGTGAATCTGTACAAATTGCACGAGACGTTTTATTAGCAGAAGCAGCTAATTGTCACTATCACGTGTGTCATGTTTCAACAAAAGAAAGTGTAAGAGCAATTCGTGATGCTAAAGCAGCAGGCATTCATGTTACAGCTGAAGTGACACCACATCATCTGTTATTAACTGAAGATGATGTTCCAGGCGATAATGCCATTTTTAAAATGAATCCACCATTAAGAAGTAAAGAAGATAGAGATGCATTATTAGAAGGATTACTAGATGGTACCATTGATTGTATTGCTACAGATCATGCGCCTCATGCCAAAGAAGAAAAAGCTCAGCCAATGACAAAAGCACCATTTGGTATTGTAGGAAGTGAAACGGCCTTCCCATTATTATATACTCATTTTGTTAAAAATGGAGACTGGTCATTACAACAACTTGTTGATTACTTAACAATTAAACCAGCACAAATATTTGATTTACCTTATGGAAAATTAGAAGAAGGCAGCTATGCAGATTTAACAATCATCAATTTAGATGAAGAAAAAGAAATTCGTGGTAAAGACTTCTTATCTAAAGCAGATAATACACCATTTATAGGATATAAAGTATATGGTAACCCTGTTTTAACAATGGTTGAGGGCGAAGTTAAATTTAAGGAGGACAAGTAAAATGTTTGAACGTAGATATCTCGTATTTGAAGATGGTTCATATTATGAAGGATATAAATTAGGGTCAGATCAATTATCAATCGGTGAAATTGTATTTAATACAGCGATGACTGGATATCAAGAAACGATTTCTGATCCATCATATACTGGTCAAATTGTTACATTTACTTATCCTTTAATTGGAAATTATGGTATTAATAGAGACGATTTTGAATCACTTACACCTACATTAAATGGGGTAGTGGTTAAGGAAGCAAGTACGCATCCAAGTAATTTTAGAAAACAAAAAACATTACATGAAGTGCTTGTTCAATATCATATTCCTGGTATTTCAGGGGTAGATACGCGTAGTATTACTAGAAAAATTAGAAAATATGGTGTATTAAAAGCAGGATTTACCGACAATAAAGAGGAAATTGAATCACTTGCAGCTAACTTAAAAACTGCAGAGTTACCTCGTGATGAGGTGACTAATGTGTCAACAAAAACACCGTATGTATCAACAGGTTCAGATTTAAGCGTCGTGTTATTAGACTTTGGTAAAAAGCAAAATATTGTTAGAGAGCTTAATTCAAGAGGATGTAATGTTACTGTAGTACCTTATGATACTTCAGCAGAGGAAATATTAGCAATGTCACCAGATGGTGTCATGCTTTCAAATGGACCTGGAGATCCAGAAGAAGTTGATGTTGCTTTAGATATGATTAAAGGTGTTTTAGGAAATATACCATTCTTTGGTATTTGTCTTGGTCATCAGTTATTTGCATTATCTCAAGGCGCCAAAGCATTTAAGATGAAGTTCGGACATCGTGGCGCGAATCATCCTGTAAAAGATTTACGCACAGGTAAAGTAGATATCACAAGTCAAAATCACGGTTATGCTATTGATAAAGATTCTTTAAAAAATACAGATTTAGAAGTGACACATATTGCTTTAAATGATGGTACGGTTGAAGGATTAAGACATAAAACATTACCAGCCTTTTCAGTGCAATATCATCCAGAGGCAAGACCAGGCCCAAGTGACTCAAATTACTTATTTGATGAGTTCTTAGATATGATGAGAGATTTTAAAGATAATAAAAAGGAGAGTAAAACGAATGCCTAAACGTGACGATATTAAAACGATTTTAGTAATTGGTTCAGGTCCTATTATTATTGGACAAGCTGCAGAATTTGACTATGCTGGAACACAAGCGTGTCTTGCTTTAAAAGAAGAAGGATACCGTGTTATTTTAGTGAACTCAAATCCTGCAACCATTATGACTGATAAAGAAATTGCAGATAAAGTATATATTGAACCTTTAACTCATGACTTTATTGCACGTATCATTCGTAAAGAACAACCTGATGCATTATTACCTACATTAGGTGGACAAACAGGTTTGAATATGGCAATACAATTACATGATAGCGGTGTATTAAAAGCAAATAATGTAGAGTTATTAGGTACAAAACTAGAATCTATACAACAAGCAGAAGATAGAGAATTATTCCGATCATTGATGAATGATTTAGATGTTCCAGTACCTGAAAGTGATATAGTAAATACTGTAGAACAAGCATTTGCATTCAAAGAACAAGTGGGATATCCATTAATTGTACGCCCTGCCTTTACAATGGGAGGTACTGGTGGTGGTATCTGTCATAATGATGAAGAATTAAAAGAAGTTGTAAGTAATGGATTACATTATAGTCCAGCGACTCAATGTTTAATTGAAAAATCAATAGCAGGATATAAAGAAATTGAATATGAAGTTATGCGTGATAAAAATGACAATGCCATTGTAGTATGTAATATGGAAAATATTGACCCAGTAGGTATCCATACTGGAGATTCAGTGGTTGTAGCTCCTAGTCAGACACTATCAGATGTTGAATACCAAATGTTACGTGATGTATCGCTTAAAGTGATTCGTGCTTTAGGTATTGAAGGTGGTTGTAATGTACAACTGGCTTTAGATCCATATTCATTAAATTATTACATTATTGAAGTTAATCCACGTGTGTCTCGTTCATCTGCACTAGCATCAAAAGCAACAGGCTATCCAATTGCTAAATTGGCGGCTAAAATTGCGGTTGGTTTAACATTAGATGAGATGCTAAATCCTATAACTGGAACATCTTATGCTGCTTTTGAACCAACACTTGATTATGTCATTTCAAAAATTCCACGTTTCCCATTTGATAAATTCGAAAAAGGGGAACGTGAATTAGGAACGCAAATGAAGGCTACTGGTGAAGTGATGGCTATTGGTCGTACATATGAAGAATCATTATTAAAAGCGATTCGTTCATTAGAATATGGTGTCCATCATCTTGGTTTACCAAATGGTGAAAGTTATGACTTAGATTACATTAAAGAACGTATCAGTCATCAAGATGATGAGCGTTTATTCTTTATTGGTGAAGCGATTCGACGTGGCACATCATTACAAGAAATTCATGAAATGACTAAAATTGATTATTTCTTCTTAAATAAATTCCTTAATATTATTCATATTGAACATGAACTTAAAGCGCATCCAGGAGATTTAGAATATCTTAAATATGCAAAAGATTATGGTTTCAGTGATAAAGTGATTGCTCATCGCTTTGATATGACAGACGAAGAAGTATATCAATTACGTCAAGATAATGATATTAAACCTGTGTATAAAATGGTAGACACGTGTGCAGCAGAATTTGAATCATCTACACCATATTATTACGGAACATATGAAACAGAAAATGAATCTGTAGTTACAGATAAAGAGAAAATTTTAGTATTAGGTTCTGGACCAATACGTATCGGACAAGGTGTAGAGTTTGATTATGCGACAGTACATGCAGTTTGGGCAATTCAAAATGCCGGATATGAAGCGATTATTGTTAATAATAATCCAGAGACAGTATCAACAGACTTTTCAATTTCAGATAAATTATATTTTGAACCGCTAACTGAAGAAGATGTAATGAATATCATTAATTTAGAGCAACCTAAAGGTGTAGTAGTTCAATTTGGTGGTCAAACAGCAATCAATTTAGCTGATAAATTAGCTAAACATGGTGTGAAAATCTTAGGAACATCACTAGAAGATTTAAATCGTGCAGAAGATAGAAAAGAATTTGAAGCGCTTTTAAGAAAAATTGATGTTCCACAACCTAAAGGTAAAACAGCCACTTCTCCTAAAGAGGCATTAGAAAATGCACGTGAAATTGGTTATCCAGTAGTTGTACGACCTTCTTATGTATTAGGTGGCCGTGCCATGGAGATTGTAAATAGTGATGCAGAATTAGAAAATTATATGGAACAAGCTGTTAAAGCAAGTCCAGAACATCCAGTATTAGTGGATAGATATTTAACAGGTAAAGAAATAGAAGTCGATGCAATTTCTGATGGTGAAACAGTTATTATTCCTGGTATTATGGAGCATATTGAACGTGCAGGTGTTCATAGCGGTGATTCAATTGCAGTGTATCCACCACAAACATTGAGTGATGAAGAAATAAAAACACTCGAAGATTATACAATTAAATTAGCTAAAGGATTAAACATTGTGGGCCTCATCAATATTCAATTCGTTATTGCACATGATGGTGTGTATGTATTAGAAGTTAACCCACGTGCAAGTCGTACAGTGCCTTTCTTAAGTAAAATTACTGATATTCAAATGGCACAACTTGCCATGCAAGCGATAATGGGCACAAAGCTTAAAGATTTAGGCTATCAACAAGGTATTCAACCATATTCAGAGGGTGTGTTTGTTAAAGCACCGGTATTTAGTTTTAATAAATTAAAAAATGTTGACATTACACTTGGACCTGAAATGAAATCTACCGGTGAAGTGATGGGTAAAGATTTAACGCTTGAAAAAGCTTTATATAAAGGTTTAACAGGTAGTGGGGTAGAAGTAAAAGATCATGGTACAGTATTAATAACAGTAAGTGATAAAGATAAAGAAGAAATCGTTGATATTGCTCACCGTTTAAATGAAGTAGGTTATAAAATCTTAGCTACACAAGGTACTGCACAAAAATTAGAAGCGCACAATATCCCTGTTGAAGTTGTGGGTAAAATCGGTGGAGAAGATGATTTATTAACACGTATTCAAAATGGGGATGTACAAATTGTTATTAACACAATGACAAAAGGTAAAGAAGTTGAAAGAGATGGCTTCCAAATTCGACGTACTACTGTAGAAAACGGAGTGCCATGTTTAACTTCATTAGATACTGCAAGTGCATTAACAAATGTCATTGAAAGTATGACATTTTCAATGAGAAATATGTAATGCCATAATTATAAGCGACTTATGTGTTAACTTGCTTTATGTTTAAGCACAAGTCGCTTCTTTTTAAAATAAAAGTGAGTTATTTAAAGGAGTTTAATGAATGAGAGATTTACCAATTATAGCTTTAGATTTTGATTCTGAGAATCATGTTCTTGATTTTTTAGATCAATTTGATGAACCACTTTTTGTAAAAGTAGGAATGGAATTATATTACCAAACTGGACTAGCTTTAATTAAGAAAATAAAAGAACGTGGACATGATATATTTTTAGACCTTAAGTTACACGATATTCCTAATACAGTTCAAAAAGCAATGGAGGGTTTAGGTAAGTTAAATGTTGATTTAGTTAACGTGCATGCTGCTGGTGGAACTGAAATGATGAAACATGCTGTAAAAGGGTTACGTAAATATAATGAAACTACTAAAATAATAGCAGTGACTCAATTAACATCAACGACTGAAGAAATGCTTCATCAAGAACAAAATATCCAAACGTCTATTGAAGAAGCAGTGTTGAATTATGCAAAATTAGCGCAAGAGTCAGGATTAGATGGCGTAGTATGTTCGCCATTAGAAGCTAAATTACTGACAAAGTCCCTGGGTTCTGAATTTTTAAAAGTGACGCCTGGTATCAGACCTAAAGGTGCAGCGGTGAATGATCAAAAACGTATTACAACTCCAGAAGACGCAAAACAATTAGGTTCAACTCACATTGTAGTGGGTCGTCCAATAACTCAAAGTGAGCATCCACAAGAGAGTTATACAAAAATAAAGGAAAGTTGGTTAGGTTAATATGTCAAAACACATAGCAAAATCATTATTAGATATTGAAGCAGTAAGTTTATCACCCAATGACTTATTCACATGGAGTTCAGGCATAAAATCACCTATCTATTGTGATAATCGTATTACATTAGGTTACCCTAAAGTACGTCAAGACATTCGTGATGGATTAAGTGAACTTATTACAGAACATTTTGGTAATGTAGAGGTTATTTCAGGAACAGCAACTGCTGGTATTCCACATGCTGCCTATATTTCTGAAAAACTAAACTTACCAATGAACTATGTACGATCTAAAAGTAAAAGTCATGGTAAACAAAATCAAATTGAAGGCGCACAAAGTAAAAATAAAAAAGTCGTTGTCGTTGAAGATTTAATTTCAACGGGTGGATCATCAATTACTGCAGTGGAAGCTTTAAGAGAAGCAGGGGCTGAAGTCGTAGGTGTAGTTGCAATCTTTACTTATGGTCTAGCTAAAGCAGACGACATGTTCAAACAAGCGAATCTGCCATTCTATACGCTAAGTAATTATAATGAACTTATTGAAGTAGCTAAAGAAGAAGGCAAAATTTCAGAAAATGATATTCAAACATTAGTGGATTGGCGCGATAATCTCTAATTATCGCTTAAAGGATGATAAAGTTGTCTAAAGACAAAGATAATAATGCATTTTATAATCATTTAAAACATGTGAATCAATTTTTATACAGTGAAAAAGAATTTAAACAAACAGCACATGTATTAACTATTAAAGAAAGTATTAAACATATGCATCACGCACAAATGGAATCTTTTGAGCATACAAGTGACTTCTTTAAAAAAGCCAAAGCACGTTTACGTCAAAAAGATAAAATCTAAATATAGAAAAAAGATACATATAAATAATGAATCAACATGTTTATATGTATCTTTTTATATCAATCTATAATTAACTTAACGTATAAAAATTTTAATTAACACCCATCCGATTAATAAAACGATGACCATTGCTAATAGTGGTAGAATATAATGCATCATATTAAATGCCTCCTATTATACTTTTATTTAATTTTAACTGTTTATGGAAAGTTTTCAAAATTAAAGCTACGTTTAATTCAAAGTTCTTAATAGCTAACTTTTTATTATTTTTAAAAATAGTTTAAAATAGACATTAATTATAAATTATAGGAGGATTACAATGGAAATACCTAAAGTAACACCATTTTTAATGTTTAATAATCAGGCTGAAGAAGCAGTTAATTTATATACGAGCTTATTTAAAAACAGTGAGATTTTAACAATGGTAAAATACGGAGAAGACGGCCCTGGAGAACCTGGGACAGTTCAACATTCTATTTTCACATTAAATGGCCAAGTCTTCATGGCGATAGATGCCGATAATGGTGAAGAATTACCAATGAATCCTTCCATCTCTTTATATATCACTGTTGAAGATGCCATGGAAATGGAACATTTATTTAATGGTCTAAAAAAAGAAGGCGCTATACTTATGCCTAAAACTTCTATGCCACCATTTCGTGAGTTTGCATGGGTGCAAGATAAATTTGGAGTAAGTTTCCAACTTGCATTACCAGAAAAATAGACACTATGATATATAAAATCCGTAGATGACTTGAAAAAAGCATCTACGGATTTTTATTTTTTTAATTTTTATCCTGCTTCATACGCTGGATTTGGTCATAATCAGGTGTTGCATATAACGTTTTTTGATTATCATATGTGACAAATCCTGGTTTAGCGCCAGAAGGTTTATGGACATTTTTAATTTCTGTATAGTCTACCGGTATCTGACCAGAATTTCCAGCTTTAGAGAAATATCCCGCAAGCATTGCTGCCTCTTTTATCGTAGTCTCACTCGGTGCATCATTTAAAATGACCACATGCGAACCTGGAATATCTTTAGTATGGAACCATAGATGTGATTTTTGAGCTTTACGATTTGTTAAATAATCATTTTGCTTATTATTTTTACCTACTAAAATCGTGGTACCATCTGAAGATATATATGTTTGTAAATGGATTTTATCTTGTTTTTTCTTTTTAGTATTTTTACGTTGTTTCATAAATCCTTGTTCTGCTAATTCATCACGAATGTCATCAATTTCATCAACTGTAATATGTTCTAATTGCTGTTCAATATTGGCAAAATAGTCAATATTTTCACGTGTAAGAGCAATTTGAAGATCGAGTTCTCTTTCTCGTGTCTTCATTCGGTTATATTGCTTATAGTAGTATTGAGCATTCACAGATGGTGACTTAGTAGGGTCTAATGGAATCGTTACTTCTTCATTAGTATAATAATTTAGAACGTTTATAGACGCGTCACCTTGTTGAATACGATAAATATTAGCAGTAATGAGTTCACCGTATAATTGTTGTGTATCTTTATCTTTAGCACTTTCGTATTCCTCTACAAGTTTACTTAACTTGTGTTGATATTTTTGTAATTGTTGTTGTACGAAGCGTACTAAATCATTCGCACGTTGTTTTACACGCTCTCGCTCACCTCTAGCATCATAATAACGATCTAATAAATCATGTAACGAATCATAGATAACAATATCATCCGAGAATTGTTTTAATTTCATAAAATAGAAATCTTCTTTACCTGTTTCATGATTTTTATGAAATACTGGTACGGGTACTTTTAATGTTTGGTCAATGACTTCTTCAAAAGCTTGAGGAAGCGTATCTTGATTCATAAATGGGTAACGATTTGTAATTTCATTTGTAATTAGAGGACTAAAGCCTTCAAACGCATTGAGTAATTGTTTAGCAATTTTTCCGGCATTAAAGTCAACGAATTTGAGCACCTCATCACTTGAAATATCATATGGATTTCGTTTGTTTTGAGTAGGAGGAGCTTCATATTTGAAACCAGGCATCACTGTACGATACTGATTTGTATTTGGCGTCAAGTGTTTAAAGCCTTCTATAATTTTATATTGATCATCTACTAGTATTAAATTACTATGTTTACCCATAATTTCCAATATCACTGTTCGATATATCGTATCGCCAATTTCATCTTTACTTTCAATGTCAATTTCTACTCTACGATCATTACCTATTTGTCGTATTGATTTAACAATACCTCCCTCTAAATGCTTACGAAAGACACGTGCAAACATTGGTGGGTCAAAGGGATTGTCGTATTTTTTATTGGTGAGATGCATTCTTGAAAAGTTGGGATGAATGGATAATAATAGATGATGGTTTTTACGATTTTGACGAATAATCATAATGATTGTGTCATTTTCAGGTTGATTAATTTTGTGAATTCTACCTGTTACTAAAAATTGTAGTGATTCTATTATCTTTTTTGTGAATAAGCCATCATAAGCCATAATTTTTTCCACCTTCACTTTTGTCATTCATTATATTGTAACATGGTAACAATAGAGCGTCATGAGTTAAGTTTATCCTAGTACACTCTATACAATGTAAACAACAATGTGATATCATATTTAAATAATAGAAGAATAGCTTAGAGAGGTCGTAAGGCATGGATAATGAAAAAGGATTACTAATTGTTCTTTCAGGTCCTTCAGGAGTAGGTAAAGGAACTGTTCGTAAAGAGATATTTGACGATCCAACTACATCATATAAATACTCAATCTCGATGACTACGCGTCAAATGCGAGAAGGAGAAGTTAACGGTGTAGATTACTTTTTTAAAACGAAAGAAGAATTTGAAGCATTAATTCAAGAAGATCAATTTATTGAATATGCCGAATATGTAGGAAATTACTATGGGACACCCGTACAATATGTTAAAGATACAATGGCTGAAGGTCATGATGTATTTTTAGAAATTGAAGTTGAAGGTGCGAAACAAGTAAGAAAAAAATTTCCTGACGCATTATTTATCTTTCTTGCACCGCCAAGCTTAGATCATTTGAAAGAACGTCTTATTGGTCGCGGTACAGAAACAGATGAAAAGATTCAAAGCAGAGTAAATGAAGCACGTAAAGAAGTAGAAATGATGAATCTTTACGATTATGTCGTTGTTAATGATGAAGTTCATTTAGCTAAAGAAAGAATTCAATCAATTGTAGAAGCCGAGCACTTAAAAAGAGAACGCGTTGAAGCGATATATAGAAAAATGTTATTGGAGGCAAAAAAATAATGTTAAACCCACCGTTAAATCAATTACAATCACAAATTAATTCAAAATATTTAATTGCAACAACAGCTGCTAAACGTGCACGTGAATTAGACGAAAAGCCTGAAACTGCATTACTAAATGGTTATCATTCAGCAAAACCTGTAGGTGAAGCACTAGAAGAAATCGCAAGCGGAAAAATTTCACCTGTTGTACCTGAAGAATTTCAAGCATAAATAAAATTATTTCGTTATCAGTTAAGATGTTGTTCTGAAATATAAGTTATCATGTGTTTCAGACTTTTAAACATTTTTGCAATCTCTGATTCAATTGAAAATATACTTATATAAGCGTTTTTAGAATCAGTTAATCTTGCGGGAGTAGAACAGTGAATTAAAAATCTGTTCTACTCCCGTGTTTTTAGTTTTTCATCTTAGTTGTGTATAATAAATTTAAAAGTGAAGACTATAAATATAACTAAAGGAGTCGAATCATGAAGAACATTCTATTAGTTGTTACAGGAGGCATTGCTGCTTATAAAGCAATTGATTTAACTAGTAAACTTACTCAAGCGAATTATGATGTAAGAGTAATGCTTACGAATCATGCACAAGAATTTGTTACACCTTTAGCCTTTCAAGCCATTAGTAGAAACCCTGTATATACCAATACATTTATTGAAGAAAATCCTGAAGAAATTCAACATGTAGCATTAGGTGATTGGGCAGACTGCATCGTTGTTGCACCTGCTACTGCTAATACTATTGCCAAATTAAGTGTAGGCATTGCTGATGATATCGTCACATCAACGCTACTTGCTACAGAAACCCCTAAATTTATTGCTCCAGCTATGAATGTTCATATGTATGAAAATAAACGTACGCAACATAATATTTCTGTATTAAAAGACGATGGATATCGTTTCATTGAACCTGGAGATGGTTTTTTAGCATGTGGGTACATTGCAAAGGGACGTATGGAGGAACCTCTTCAAATTGTCAAAATAATCAATGATTATTTTAAAAATAAGAATAAACTATCACATAGATCTCATACTTCTTTTGAAGGAAAACATGCTTTAGTTACTGCAGGCCCTACAATTGAAGTGATTGATCCAGTAAGGTTTGTATCTAATCGTTCCTCTGGAAAAATGGGGTATGCAATTGCAGAAGCTTTAGCTAAAAGAGGTGCAAAGGTGACGCTTGTGGCAGGACCAACGCAACTTGATAATCCAGAGAATGTAGAAGTCATTCATGTAGAAAGTGCAGAAGAAATGTTTAATGCAGTTATAAGTCGATATGAAGAACAAGATATTGTTGTTAAAGCAGCAGCCGTCTCAGATTATACGCCGGCCGATGTATTGAATCATAAAATGAAAAAACAAGATGGCAATCTTTCTGTCACTTTTAAACGAACAAAAGACATTTTGAAATATTTAGGTGAACATAAAACGCACCAATACTTGGTCGGATTTGCAGCTGAAACCCAAAATATTAATGCTTATGCACAAGATAAATTAAAACGTAAAAATGCTGATATCATTATTTCGAATAATGTAGGAGATCAAACCATTGGATTTCAATCTGATGATAATGAACTCACTATGCACTTTAAAGATGGACAACGTATTAATATAAAAAAAGGAAAGAAAGTGCAACTTGCACAACAAATTTTAGATGAATTGGAAACTAGGTGGCAATAATGATTGCGAAGGTCATTGTAGATATTCCTTCTAAGAGTGTTGATTTTAAATTCGATTATCTCGTACCTGACCATTTAAAAGATTTTATAAAAGTGGGTGTAAGAGTTGTTGTACCGTTTGGTCCACGCACAATTCAAGGATATGTTATGGATATACAACAACAACTAAGTGAAGATGTCAATATAGATAAATTGAAAGCAATTAAAGAAATTCGAGATATTCGACCAGAATTAACACCTGAACTTATCCAATTAAGTGAATGGTTGAGTCATTATCATATTTCAAAACGTATTTCTGTGTTAGAGGCAATGCTTCCAAGTGCGATTAAAGCAAAATATACTAAAGTATTTAAAATAGTCCGTCACAATGATATTGAAGATGATATATTAAAATACTTTGATAACAACGGATATTATAAGTATAAAGATGCGCAAAAAAATAATCATTTAAATATATTAAATCGTTTACTTGAACAACATTTAATAGAAGAAGAAACAATATTATCTCAACATACAAAAAGAAAAACACAGCGTGCAGTACGAGTTGTTGAAGGATACAATCCAGATGATATATTAGCTTTACTAGAAAAGAAATTAAAACAATATGATGTGTATGCTTATCTTTTAGAAGAACATCATAGAAATGTATTTTTAAAAGAACTTGAAGATATGGGATTTTCTAAATCAAGTATAGATGGTCTCGTTAAAAAAGGTTTCCTTGAAAAATATGATGCAGAAATTGAACGAGATCCTTTTGCGAATCGTATCTTTGAAAAAGAAGAAAAACGAACGTTAACCCCTGCTCAAAATGATGCATTTCAACAAATTAAAGAAAAAATAGATCACAATGCACAACGTACATTTTTATTACACGGCGTCACTGGTTCAGGAAAAACTGAAGTTTACTTGCAAGCCATTGAAGAAGTATTAAAAAAAGATAAACAAGCCATGATGCTTGTTCCAGAAATTGCGTTGACACCACAAATGGTTTTACGCTTTAAGCGACGTTTTGGTGATGATGTAGCTGTCTTACATTCAGGTTTGTCAAATGGTGAACGATATGATGAATGGCAAAAAATTAGAGATGGCAGAGCACGTGTAAGTGTAGGTGCTAGATCAAGTATCTTTGCACCATTTAAAAACTTAGGCATTATTATTATTGATGAAGAACATGAATCAACATATAAACAAGAAGATTATCCACGTTATCATGCTAGAGACATAGCAGAATGGAGAAGTCAATTTCATCAATGCCCATTAATATTAGGAAGTGCGACACCAAGTCTTGAATCTTATGCACGGGCAGAAAAAAATGTATATCAATTACTTACTTTACCTGAAAGAGTGAATCAACAAGCTTTACCTTCAATAGATATCATTGATATGAGAGCAGAACTAAGTTCAGGTAATCGTTCCATGTTCTCTGAAGAATTAAGACAAGCGATTCAAGATAGACTGAATAAAAATGAACAAATCGTTTTATTTTTAAATCGACGGGGTTATGCTTCGTTTATGTTATGTCGAGATTGTGGATATGTCCCACAATGTCCACATTGCGATATTTCGTTAACTTATCATAAGACGACAGACCAACTAAAATGCCACTATTGCGGCTATCAAGACTTGCCTCCTAACCTGTGTCCTAATTGTGAAAGCCCACATATCAGACAGGTTGGAACAGGTACACAAAGGGTAGAAGAAATTTTACAACAAGAATTTGAAGAGGCACGTATTATTCGTATGGATGTAGATACGACGTCAAGAAAAGGTGCACATGAAAAGCTATTGACTGATTTTGAAAATGGAAAAGGCGATATTTTATTAGGCACACAAATGATTGCAAAAGGTTTAGATTATCCAAATATAACATTAGTTGGTGTGCTTAATGCCGACACAATGTTAAATTTGCCCGACTTTAGAGCGAGTGAACGAACGTATCAGTTACTTACACAAGTTTCAGGTCGTGCTGGTCGTCATGAAAAACCCGGTAAAGTGATTATTCAAACATATAATCCAACTCATTATGCAATAGAAGATGTTCAAAAAAATGATTATTTAACGTTTTATCATAAAGAAATGCAATTTAGAAAATTAGGTAAATATCCACCTTATTATTATTTAATTAATTTTACTATTGCGCATAAAAATATGAAAAAAGTAATGGAAGCTGCTAAACATGTACATCAAATTTTACTTCAACATCTTTCAGAAAGAGCACTCGTACTTGGACCTTCTCCAGCGGCAATTGCTAGAATTAATAACGAACATCGTTTTCAAATATTGGTTAAATACAAGCGTGAGCCAGAATTAATTCATGCATTACAGTACTTAGATGATTATTATCATGAAGCATATATTAAAGATAAATTATCGTTAAAGATTGATATCAATCCTCAAATATTAATGTAAAAAAAGAGTTGCACCGTTTGCGTTTAGTTGCGTGGTGTAACTCTTTTTGTATTTACAGGTTGCATTGTTACGTTTCCATTTTCATCTGCTGGTCTTAGTAATGTCAGAATCGCACTGATGATTGTAATAATATGAGGAATTCCTGTCCAACAAAATAATAAATGAAGAAGACCAGACATCATTTTACCAGCATAAAATTTGTGTACGCCAAAGCCACCTAAAAAGACAGCTAGGATAATGTAAATCACTTTATTGACTTCCATTCTTTATACCTCTTTAGTCTATTTAATATATTAATGTCTTCATGATTATTTTAGATATGAAAAAAATTAAAAGTAATTAAAGTTATCTAAGAAGAGTGAAGGTAAGACTAAGGTCGCATTTTAATTTGAATTACGTTATAATAATATGATGAATTTTTTTCGGGAGGCGTTCTAAGTGGCAATAAAGAAATTAGTTCCATCGACTCATCCTGTTTTATTTAAAAAAGCAAAAAAGATAACAACTTTTGATGAAAATTTAAAACGTTTATTATTAGATATTGAAGACACTTTATATTCTGAAGAAGCATCAGCTTTATCAGCGCCACAAATTGGTGTAAGTCAACGTGTTGCTATGATTGACATGGAAGCAGAAGGACTTTTGCAATTAATCAATCCTAAAATCAAAACAGAATCTAATGAGAAAATCATTGACTTAGAAGGTTCGGTTAATCTTCCTAATGTATTTGGTGAGGTAGAACGTAGTAAAATGATAACTGTAGAAGCAAATGATTTAGAAGGTCACGAGATTGAATTAACTGCTTATGATGATGTAGCTAGGATGATACTACACATCATTGATCAATTAGATGGTATTCCATTTACCGAACGTGCTATAAAAATATTGACTGAAAAAGAAGTGGAGGCATATTTTGACAATGAGTAAGATAATTTTTATGGGAACACCAGATTTTTCAACAAAAGTACTAGAGATGTTAATCGCTGAACATGAAGTCATCGCAGTAGTTACTCAACCAGACAGACCAGTAGGACGTAAGCGTGTATTAACGCCTCCTCCTGTAAAGAAAGTGGCAGAAACATACCACATTCCAGTATATCAACCTGAAAAGTTAAAAGATTCTAATGAGTTAAATGAACTTATGGATTTAAATCCTGATTTAATTGTAACGGCAGCATTTGGACAATTATTACCTGAAAGTCTATTAAAGCTCCCTAAGTTAGGTGCTGTAAATGTACATGCCTCATTATTACCAAAATATCGCGGTGGAGCACCTATTCACCAAGCCATTATAGATGGGGAAGTACAAACGGGTATTACAATCATGTATATGGTGAAAAAGTTAGATGCAGGTAATATTATTTCTCAAAAGGCCATCGACATTGAAGATGATGATAATGTAGGATCAATGCACGATAAATTAAGCTTTTTAGGTGCAGATTTATTAAAAGAAACATTACCTTTTATTCTAGATGGTTCAAATGAAAGTATTCCACAAGATGATTCAAAAGCAACGTTTGCGTCTAATATTAGTAGAGAAGACGAACGTATCGATTGGACTAAAAGTGCTAAAGAGATACACAATCATATTCGCGGGTTATCACCATGGCCAGTGGCTTATACAACTATGAATGATAAAAATTTAAAACTATATCAAGCTCATATTGAAAAAGGAAAAAACGGAGAACCAGGTGAAATTATAGAAGTCACTAAGAATGCAATTATTGTAGGAACTGGCTCTTTGGATGCTATTGCATTAACAGATATTCAATTATCTGGGAAAAAACGAATGCTTGCTGCTCAATATTTAAGTGGTGTACAAGATTCATTAGTGGGGACTAAATTAGTATGACACAATCAGTAAGAGACCTTGCATTTCAGACTATTCAAGATATTTTAAACGATAATGCTTATAGCAATTTAAAAATTAACGAAGTCATTAACCAATATAATATTGCAACTGTCGATAAAGCATTGTTTACAGAATTAGTTTATGGAACAATAAAGCGTAAAATGACTTTAGATTTTTATTTAAAACCCTTTGTTAAGACTAGAATTAAAGGTTGGGTACGTCAATTATTATGGATGAGTTTATATCAATATGTCTTCCTAGATAAAATACCTAACCATGCAATTATAAATGAAGCAGTTAATATTGCTAAACGTCGTGGTGGCCAGCATAATGGGAACATTGTTAATGCTATACTTCGTCATATATTTAAAAGTGACTTACCGACATTGGAAACAATTAAGAATGAAAAGCAACGCATGACGATTGAGTATAGTATACCAAGATGGATTATTGAGCATTGGATTACACATTACGGAATAGAAACGACACATAAGATTGCAAAATCATTTCTAGTACAATCTGCAAGTACAGTAAGAGTGAATACAAGTCGTACGGATGTTGAAACAATAAGTAAGGCGCTTTTACAAGAAGGCTATCATGTGGATATCGATCAACTCATTCCATATTGTTTACATCTTACAGGTAAACCAGTGATTGAATCTCGAGCTTTTAAAGATGGACTTATTTCCATCCAAGATAAAAGTTCAATGTTAGTAGGGTATTTAATGGATGTCCAAAAAGACGATACCATACTAGATGCATGCAGTGCTCCTGGCGGTAAGGCTTGTCATATGGCAGAATTACTAGCATCCACTGGCCATGTAGATGCTACAGATATTCATAAGCATAAAATTGGTTTAATTAAAGAAAATATCAAAAAGTTAAAATTAAAGAATGTGTCCACTTTCGATCATGATGCAACACAACCATATTCAGAACTATATGACAAAATTTTAGTAGATGCACCTTGTAGTGGATTAGGTGTATTAAGACATAAGCCTGAAATTAAATATGTACAATCTAAGGATAGTATTAATGATCTTGTAGAAATTCAATTAAGTATATTAGATAATGTTAAACATAACTTGAAACCAGGCGGTTCACTTATTTATTCAACCTGCACAATTGAACAAATGGAAAATGAAAATGTAATTTATACATTTTTAAAGGAAAATAAAGATTTTGAATTTGAATTGATAACGCATCCTATTACTGGTGAAAAAGTAAAAACACTACAAATTTTGCCACAAGACTTTAATTCAGATGGCTTTTTCATTACTAAAATAAAAAGAAAGGAAAGTTAAGATGATAACTGCTGAAAAAAAGAAAAAAAATAAATTTTTACCAAATTTTGAAAAACAATCAATATATTCGTTAAGATATGATGAAATGCAAAATTGGTTAGTTGAGCACGGACAACAAAAATTTAGAGCTAAACAAATTTTTGAATGGTTATATCAAAAGCGTGTAGACACTATTGATGAGATGACTAATTTATCTAAAGACTTAAGACAATTGTTAAAAGATAACTTTGTTATGACAACGTTAACTACCGTAGTTAAACAAGAAAGTAAAGATGGAACAATTAAGTTTTTATTTGAATTACAAGATGGTTATACTATTGAAACGGTATTAATGAGACACGATTACGGTAATTCTGTATGTGTAACGACTCAAGTTGGCTGTCGAATTGGTTGTACATTTTGTGCTTCAACTTTAGGTGGTTTAAAGCGTAACTTAGAGGCTGGCGAGATTGTATCTCAAGTACTTACAGTTCAAAAAGCACTTGATGCTACTAATGAACGTGTATCACAAATTGTTATTATGGGAATTGGTGAACCCTTCGAAAATTATGATGAAATGATGGACTTTTTAAAAATAGTCAATGATGATAATAGTTTAAACATTGGAGCGCGACATATTACAGTATCAACGTCAGGAATTATCCCACGTATTTATGACTTTGCTGATGAACAAATTCAAATTAATTTTGCAGTAAGTTTACATGCTGCTAAAGATGAAATTCGTTCAAAATTAATGCCAATTAATAGAGCGTATAATGTTGAAAAATTAATGGAAGCAATTAAATATTATCAAGAAAAAACGAATCGTCGAATTACATTTGAATATGGATTGTTTGGAGGCGTAAATGATCAACTTGAACATGCAAGAGATTTAGCACATTTAATTAAAGATTTAAACTGTCATGTAAATCTTATACCAGTCAATCATGTTCCTGAACGTAATTATGTTAAAACACCAAAAGATGATATTTTTAAATTTGAAAAAGAATTGAAACGTTTAGGCATCAATGCAACAATTAGAAGAGAACAAGGCTCAGATATAGATGCAGCATGTGGACAATTAAGAGCTAAGGAACGACAAGTAGAAACGAGGTAATCATCATGCTTAACGCACAGTTTTTCACAGATACTGGACAACATCGAGAAAAGAACGAAGACGCGGGAGGTATATTTTATAACCAAACACATCAGCAATTGTTAGTGTTGTGTGATGGAATGGGTGGTCATGAAGCAGGTGAAGTTGCAAGTCAATTTGTTACTAATCAATTACAAGACTATTTTGAAAAAGAAAATTTTATTGAATTAGACCGAGCTGAATCATGGTTAAGTCAAACATTAAAAGATATTAATCTCGAATTATTTGAATATGCTACAACGAATGAAGAATATCGTGGTATGGGCACAACGTGTGTATGTGCCCTCATATTTGATAATAAAATTGTAGTAGCAAATATTGGTGATTCTAGAGCATACGTGATTAATTCAAGAGAAATTGAACAGATTACCTATGATCATTCATTTGTTAATCATTTGCTTATGACTGGACAAATTACTGAAGAAGAAGCGTTTAATCATCCTCAACGTAATATAATTACTAAAGTAATGGGTACCGATCGCCGAGTAAGTCCTGATATTTTTACAAAACGCATCAGTTACTATAATTATATATTACTTAATTCTGATGGACTGTCAGATTATGTAAGAAATCACGAAATAGAAACGTTAATGAATCAGTCTACATCATTAAATGAACTTGGAGAAGCACTGATACAAGCCGCCTTAGATCATCAATCTAAAGATAATGTGAGTGTACTATTAGCTGAAATTGAGGGTAATAATGTATGAATGGCAAGCTAATTAATGATCGCTATCAACTCTTAGATAAACTTGGTGGCGGAGGAATGAGTATGGTTTATCTTGCTGAAGACACTATACTTGAACGTAAAGTGGCTATTAAAGCAATTTCTATTCCCCAAAGCGAAAAAGATGAAACTATGAAACGTTTCTACAGAGAGGTAAATAGTGCTACACAAATTGTTCATGAAAATATCGTGGAAGTATATGATGTTGAAGAAGATGATGATAATTTCTATCTTATTATGGAATATATTGATGGGCCGACACTATCTGAGTATATACATAGTCATGGTCCATTAAATATAGAAACAGCTATTGATTTTATTAAGCAAATTTTAAATGGAGTAAAACAAACGCATGAGCAACGTATTATACATAGAGATATTAAACCTCAAAATGTGCTAATTAATAAAGATAAAATTTTAAAAATTTTTGATTTCGGCATCGCAAAAGCGTTAAGTGAGACATCAATGACTCAAACAAATCATGTGCTTGGAACGGTTCAATATTTATCTCCAGAACAAGCTAAAGGAGATAAAACGAATGAAACAACCGATATCTATTCAATTGGTATAGTGTTGTATGAAATGTTAGTTGGTGAACCACCTTTTAGTGGAGAGACAGCTGTAAGTATTGCTATTAAACATATTCAAGAAACGGTTCCTAATATTACTGAAAAATATCCAAATATTCCACAATCTTTAAGTAATGTGGTACTTAAGGCGACTGAAAAAAATCCTAAAGATCGTTATCAAACGATAGAAGAAATGTATAATGATTTGAGTAGTGTGCTTGTTACAAGCAGATTAAATGAAGAAAAGCATACGCGTATAAGTGATACCACCCAAACAGTACCCATTGATAAAAAAGAAATAAAAAATAAACTCGACGAAGAAATTCATAAAAAAGATATAGCGCAAACGATGCAAATTCCTATTATCAATCATCATAAATTTCAAGCAAGTGAAAATAATGTATACACACCTAAACGTAAAAAACGTTCTAAAAAGAAAAAGTTCGCTATTATTTTTATTTTAGCGCTTTTATTATTAAGTTTGATTGGGTTTATCGCTTGGGGCATGCTTAGTGATAAATATACAGAAATGCCTGATTTAACGGGTAAAACTGAAAAAGAAGCAGAAAAAGTATTAAAAGCTTCGCATTTAGAAATAGGACATATATCTAGAGAATATAATGATGACTATCCCGAAAATAAAATTATTAACTCCAATCCTAAAGCAGGAGAACGTGTTAACCAACAAGAAAAAGTAGATGTTGTGTTATCAAAAGGCCCAGAAAAGATAAATATGCCTAATGTGATCGGGATTAAAAAAGAAGAGGCTATAAAAAAACTTAAAGATCATAAATTAAATCATGTGACAATTAATCAAGAATATAATAGTCAAATGCCAAAAGGATATATTTTCAAGCAAAATATTAACCCTAATGAATCGGTGAAACTTAACGATCATCATATTGTACTGACTGAATCGTTAGGTGTAAAAAAAGTTTACGTCAAAGACTATGAAAATAAAAACTATCAAAATGCTAAAAAGGAATTAGAGTCGATGGGTCTAAACGTACAAGTTAAGACGACTAATAGTGATACTAAAGATAAGGATATCATTATTTCACAATCTCCAAAGCAGACTGAAGTAAATGAAGGAAGTACAGTAGAATTTATGGTTTCTAAGGGTAAAGATAAAAAAGAAGATTCAAAAGAGGACTCAGATTCTTCTGATGATAAGAAAGATAATCATACGACAAGCGTAAAAAATTATACGGAAACTTATCATATTCCGTATACTGGAAATGATGGAGAAAGCCAAAAGGTAAAGATTTATATTAGAGATAAAAATAATAGTGGTACACAGGTAAGTCAAACATACAATATTCACAAGGATAAAATTATTACTATTCCATTAAAAATTGAACAAGGTGATTCTGCTGGCTATAAGATTGAAGTAGATGACAATGTTATTGCAGATAAAGATATTGACTACGAATAAATTTCAAATATCAGAACGAGAGTAAGATAGTAATGATAAGTTATGCATCGTTTACTGTTTATACATTAATATATATTTTATGATATAAATGATGTCAATTTAAAAAGACAATTTCTATTGAAATAATATAGAAATTGTCTTTTTAACAACTATAATTTTATTATGTAAAGTTAATTATTTTGAGCGATTTCAATGTCTTTCTATCCTTATCTTTATGATGATGGTATAGAATATATATTATTAATTCTATGTTTGCTATAATAATATAAATATAAATACTTAATTTGAGGTGTTAATTTGGAAACAGGACGTATTGTTAAATTAATTAGTGGAGTATATCAAGTAGATGTAGGTGGAAAAAAATATAATACTAAACCTCGTGGTCTTTTTAGAAAGAAAAAATTTTCTCCTGTAGTAGGAGATATCGTTGACTTTGATATTCAAAATGAAGATGAAGGTTATATTCACCACGTACATGAACGCCACAATGCATTAAAGCGTCCTCCAGTAAGTAATATTGATGGTCTGGTTATTGTAATGAGTGCGGTTGAACCTAATTTTTCAACACAATTGTTAGATAGATTTTTAGTGATTGCACATTCTTACAACTTATCTCCTAGTATATTAGTCACTAAAAAAGATATTGCTAGTGAAACGCAAATCAGTCATATCGAAACATTACTAAATACATATAAGGAAATAGGATATTCTGTTCAATTTGTAGGTAAAGAAACTGATAAAGTTGATATTGTGAATACCTGGCCTAATGGTCTAATTGTGCTAAGTGGACAATCTGGTGTTGGAAAATCAACATTTATAAATACGTTTAAACCAGAACTAAATCTTGAAACCAATGATATTTCTAAATCACTTAATCGAGGTAAACATACGACAAGACATGTAGAACTATTTGAAAGAGAAAATGGTTTTATAGCAGATACACCTGGTTTTAGTGCACTTGATTTTGATCATATTGAAAAAGATGATGTAAAGTATTACTTTAAAGAAATTAATGCTTTTGGAAATGATTGTAAATTTAGAAATTGTAATCATATTAAAGAACCTAAATGCAATGTTAAACATCAATTAGAAAACAATAATTTAGCGCAATTTCGCTATGAACATTATTTACAATTAGTTAATGAAATTTCGAATAGAAAGGTTAGATATTAATGAGACACATTTTTCCATCTTTATTATCAGTCGATTTTTTGAATTTAAAACAGGAAATACAATTATTAGAAGAAGCAGGCGTTGACGGTCTACATTTTGATGTTATGGATGGTCAATTTGTACCTAATATATCAATTGGATTACCCATATTAGATGCAGTAAGATCAACTACGCAATTACCAATTGATGTACACCTCATGATTGAGAATCCTGAAAACTATATTGAGACATTTGCAAAACATGGGGCAGACATGATTTCAGTCCATATTGAATCAACCCCTCATATTCATCGTGCTATTCAACTTATCAAAAGTCTAGATAAAAAAGCAGGTGTAGTAATTAATCCTGGCACCCCTGTAGATAGGGTTGTACCTGTTCTTTCTATGGTGGATTATGTTTTAGTAATGACGGTTAATCCTGGATTTGGTGGACAAACATTTATCGACATGTGTGCTTCAAAAATTAAGTTATTAAATGATTTGAAGTCATCTTTTAATTTAAATTTTGATATTGAAGTAGATGGCGGTATAAATGATAAAACGATAGATATTTGTGCAAAACATGGGGCTAACCTTTTTGTTACAGGTTCATACTTTTTTAACCAAGATGATTATAAAACAGTGACTAAAATATTGAGAGGTTGAGATAATGAAAATTAATTTACTATGTGGAGATCGGCATTTACCCCCTCATATTTTTTCAAAATTATCAACTGAACCGTGGGGCGGAATAGACCGTGGGACTTTAATTCTTTCTGAACAAAGTATTGTACCTGTTTTTTCAGTGGGCGATTTCGACTCCGTCAATGATGAAGAAAGAGAAATTTTAAAAAAAACATTAAATATTCATCCAGTTAAAGCTGAAAAAGATGACACTGATTTAGCATTAGGCGTAGAACAAGCCATTCAAAAAGGATATACAGAAATAGATATCTATGGAGCAACGGGTGGAAGATTAGATCATTTTATGGGAACATTACAAATTCTTTTCAAGTCAGTCTATATAAAAAAAGAAATTATAATTAAAGTAATAGATAAGCAAAATGAAATCATGCTACTTAATACTGGGACACATCAACTTCATAAATCTGATAAATATCAATATGTTTCATTTATTCCAGTAAATGGAGAAGTGATAGTATCTTTATCTGGGTTTAAATATAATTTAGATCATCAGCATTTAGAAATAGGCTCTACACTGACAATTTCTAATGAAGTCGATCAATCAATAGCGATTATCGAAGTTGAAAAAGGTCAAGTATTGCAAATGAGAAGTAAAGATTTAGAGTAATAAAAAAATGCCTTCACCACATATGAAGGCATTTTTAGTGCATTATATTTATTAAACTCTAGTAACTTTACCAGATTTTAAAGCACGAGCAGAAACCCAAACTTTTTTAGGTTTACCGTCAACTAAAATTCTAACTTTTTGAAGGTTAGCGTTAAATCTGCGTTTGTTCGCATTTAAAGCGTGTGAACGATTATTACCAGTCGTAGCTTTACGACCTGTTACGTAACATTGTTTACCCATCAAAGTACCTCCTTTAATAAATATAAATACACTTAACTACTTATATACTTTAAATAAGATACCATATATCAATATTTAAAGCAATAAAATCATATGTAATTTATGTTAATTGTTTTGAAAATGTAAATCTATGGTATAATTAACTATTGTGGAGTTATTATAATATATTTTTATGTAGATTGGCTTATTTATAAAATAGTTATCTTTATCATATATGTATACATCATTTTTAAATATGATTTTAACCATAATTCAGGAGGATAATGAAGATGACATTAGAGATCTTAAATGACTATGGCAAAATTGATATCTCAAATGAGGTCATTGCTTCTGTTGTAGGAAGTAAAGCTGTAGAAAGTTATGGCATTGTTGGCATGGCATCTAGACAACAAGTAAGAGACGGTATTGCTGAAATATTAGGACATGAGAATTATGCTAAAGGTATTGTTGTTAAAGAAGATAATGGTGTGATTGATATAGATATGTACATCATTGTAAGTTATGGTGTCAAAATTTCTGAAGTAGCTAACAATGTACAATCATCAGTAAAATATACACTCGAAAGTTCACTTAATATTAAAGTGAATTCTATTAATATTTTTGTACAAGGTGTAAGACTTAATAACAAGGGCAAGAAGGTATAGGAGGACAAAGCACGATGATTAGCAAAATTAATGGTAAATTATTTGCCGATATGATAATACAAGGGGCACACAATTTATCTAATAATGCAGATTTAGTTGATTCCCTTAATGTATATCCGGTACCTGATGGTGATACAGGAACAAATATGAATTTAACAATTACCTCAGGTCGCGAAGAAGTTGAAAATAATTTATCTCAAAGTATTGGTGAATTAGGTAAAACTTTTTCTAAAGGACTTTTAATGGGAGCACGTGGTAACTCTGGTGTTATT
The DNA here is from genome assembly GCF_001814125.1 of Staphylococcus sp. HMSC072E01. Taxonomy (NCBI): domain Bacteria; kingdom Bacillati; phylum Bacillota; class Bacilli; order Caryophanales; family Staphylococcaceae; genus Staphylococcus; species Staphylococcus sp. HMSC072E01. Next base: position 53,937 of record NZ_KV814968.1, read on the forward strand.
TTATCTCAATTATTTAGAGGATTTTGCAAAAATATTGAAGATGAAAAGGAAATTAATGCTCAACAATTTGCTAGTAGTTTTCAAGCAGGTGTCGATACAGCTTATAAAGCAGTCATGAAACCAGTTGAAGGAACTATTTTGACTGTTGCCAAAGATGTAGCAAATGCAGCTATGACTAAAGCAGAAGAAACAGATGATTGCATCGAAGTAATGGAATATACAATCGAAAAAGCTGAGCAATCTTTAAATAATACGCCAAATTTATTAGCAGTTTTAAAAGAAGTAGGCGTAGTGGATAGTGGCGGTAAAGGTTTATTGTGTGTCTACGAAGGCTTTTTAAAAGGACTAAAAGGCGAAAAAGTTGAAGCTAACAAACAAAAATTAGACACAGAAGATTTGGTTCATGACGAACATGATTTTCATGGGGTTATTAATACAGAAGATATTAAGTACGGTTATTGTACTGAAATGATGGTACGCTTTGGAAAAAATAAAAAAGAATTTAATGAACAAACATTCAGAAATGACATGAGCGAATTTGGTGATTCGTTATTAGTTATTAATGATGATGAAATAGTTAAAGTCCATGTACATACAGAAACACCAGGTGAAGTGTTCAATTATGGACAACAATATGGTGAACTTATTAAATTAAAAGTAGAAAATATGCGTGAACAACATCGTGAAGTAATTAGAAAAGAACAAAGTCATCAACAAGCAACAGCTTCGCAACAACCTAAAACAGTTGAAACAGCAGTAATTGCCATTTCAATGGGTGAAGGTATCTCTGAGTTGTTCACTTCAATGGGTGCGACACACATTATTAGTGGTGGGCAAACAATGAATCCTTCTACAGAGGATATTGTTAAGGTGATTGAACAGTCTGAATGCCAGCGTGCAATTATCTTGCCAAATAATAAAAATATTAGAATGTCTAGTGATCAAGCAGCACAACTTGTTAAAGCTGACACGGTAGTCATTCCAACTACATCTATTCCTCAAGGTATTGCAGCACTTTTCCAATATGATGTTGCATCTACGTTAGAAGAAAATGCGTCTCATATGAATACAGCGTTAGAAACAGTTAAATCTGGTTCAATTACATTTGCTGTCAGAGATACTAAGATTGATGGTGTAGATGTTAAAAAAGATGAATTTATGGGATTAGCTGAAAGTAAAATTGTGACTAGTAATGCAGATGAATTTAAAACTATTACTAGCTTATTAAGTACATTGTTAAATGAAGAAAGTGAAATCTTAACAGTGATTACTGGTGAAGATGCACAATCTGATATGACAACTCAATTAGAAGAATGGGTAGAAAATGAATATCCAGATGTTGAAATAGAAATTCATAAAGGTGATCAACCAATTTATCCATATTTATTTGCGGTAGAATAAAGTGAGATTTAATAGTGGGAGTGATAACGATGAAATGATTGTCGTTGTCACTCCCCATTTTATATTTAATAAAAGTATTGAAAAATATGACACTGGAAAACTTACTTTAATAGGTTTTTCAAGACATAATGACCAGTCAATATATATTAAAATAGAAAAATATGCTATCAATAATGAACTGTAAAATAGAGGAAGATATCACAATTAAGAAGATAACTAATATTCAAAGAGTGATTAAAAAAATATCATATAATTTAGCAGTAATAATAACTGGGAATGTATGTATAAATCGTTTTTTGATTTAAACCTTGATGGAACATAAAAATACTTCGTACTTCTAAAATTTAAATAAGATTAAGAGCTAATGCAAAATCAATTAAAATAGATTTATGCTCTCTTTTATATTATTAGTTAAGTATGATAAACGATATTAGTATTAAAAGTGAATGTTGTACGTTTAAATGAAGTGAGTGATATTCATTTGTCAAGTGGACTATAGTAAGATGGTATCACTAAATATTTATAATAAACGTGATAAAATATAAATAAGATTAAAAATATTAGGTGAGAAATAATGTCGAAAGTTAGTTTAATTGAAAGTCCATATCCGCTTCAATCTATAAAAGGACTTGGACCAAAGAGAATTGCTTTACTACATGAATTAAACATTCACACAATAGAAGATTTAGTGTTGTATTTACCAACACGTTATGAAGATAATACTGTTGTAGATTTAAACTTAGCTGAAGATCAATCTACTGTGACAGTAGCAGGAGAAATTTATTCTGTACCCACGGTAGCCTTTTTTGGTCGGAATAAATCAAAATTAACTGTCCATTTAATGATTGATAATATCGCAGTTAAATGTGTATTTTTTAATCAACCGTATTTAAAAAAGAAAATTGAGTTAAATCAAACAGTGACAATAAAAGGTAAATGGAATCGTGCTAAACAAGAAATTAATGGCAATCGTATTTTTTTTAATGACACTCATACCTCTACTGAAGAAGTGAGATTAGAACCGGTATATCGACTTAAAGAAGGTATTAAACAAAAACAAATGCGTGATATGATTCATCAATCTCTTAATGATGTCACTATACATGAATGGATTACAGAGGAATTAAGACAAAAGTACAAATTGGAATTACTAGATTATACTATTAAAACGTTGCATCTACCTAAAGATAAACAAGCTCTTATGCGTGCGAGACGTACATATGCTTTTACTGAATTATTTATGTTTGAACTACGTATGCAATGGTTAAATCGCTTAGAAAAAGCTTCAGATGAAGCCATTGAAATTAATTATGATATTAATAAAGTGAAGTCATTTATCCAGTCGTTACCTTTTGAATTAACAGATGCACAGAAATCGAGCGTTAATGAAATATTTAGAGATTTGAAAGCGCCAATACGCATGCATCGTTTATTACAAGGTGATGTTGGGTCAGGGAAAACAGTTGTAGCAGCAATTTGTATGTATGCACTCAAAACTGCTGGATATCAATCTGCACTGATGGTACCTACAGAAATTTTGGCTGAACAACATGCAAATAGTTTAACAGAACTTTTTGGTGACCATATGAATGTTGCTTTATTAACTGGATCGGTAAAAGGAAAAAAAAGACGTGTATTGTTAGAACAATTAGAGAATGGAACGATCGATTGTTTAATTGGCACGCATGCATTGATTCAAGACGATGTACAATTTAAAAATGTAGGGTTAGTTATTACTGATGAACAGCATCGTTTTGGTGTGAATCAACGTCAATTACTAAGAGAAAAAGGTGCTATGACCAACGTATTGTTTATGACTGCGACGCCTATACCGAGAACGTTAGCCATTTCAGTATTTGGAGAAATGGATGTGTCCTCAATTAAACAATTACCTAAAGGTCGAAAGCCAATTATTACACATTGGGCGAAACATGAACAGTATGACCAAGTGTTAGCTCAAATGACAAGCGAACTAAAAAAAGGACGTCAAGCCTATGTGATTTGTCCACTAATTGAAAGTTCTGAACACCTAGAAGATGTACAAAATGTTGTTGAACTTTTTGAGTCACTACAAGCGTTTTATGGTAAAACACATGTAGGTTTATTACATGGGAAAATGTCAGCAGAAGAAAAAGATGATGTAATGGCACGTTTTAGTAATCATGATATTGATATCTTAGTGTCGACAACCGTAGTTGAAGTAGGCGTTAATGTTCCTAATGCTACATTTATGATGATTTATGATGCTGATCGCTTTGGATTATCTACACTACATCAACTTAGAGGTCGTGTTGGACGTAGTGAACATCAAAGTTATTGTGTATTAATTGCATCACCTAAAACAGAAACTGGCATAGAAAGAATGACCATTATGACACAAACTACAGATGGATTTGAATTAAGTGAACATGACTTAGAAATGAGAGGCCCTGGTGATTTCTTTGGAGTTAAACAAAGCGGGTTACCAGATTTTATGGTTGCTAATATAGTAGAAGATTATCGTATGCTAGAAGTAGCTCGTGATGAGGCCGCAGAACTCATTCAATCTGGGGAGTTTTTTACTGAGAAATATGAACGTTTAAGAGCATTTATCAACGACCACTTACTTAACATGAGTTTTGATTAACATCAGTAAACTGATATTTAATTCAAATTATTTATTATATGAGAATGTAATATTTGTTGAGGATAATAAATAGAAAGTGTTATGATATGTGAGGAATGATTAAGACTTGGTACTAAAATATTTAAAGGGGAGGAAAGTATGAAATTAAAAAAAACAGAACGTCGTCATGAGATTAAGAAGGCGATTAATGAAAACCCCTTTATTACGGATAGTGAATTGTGTGAATTATTCAACGTAAGTATTCAAACTATCCGTCTGGATCGCACACAACTTAATATTCCTGAATTACGTAAACGTATTAAATCTGTAGCCAAACAAAATTATGAATATATCAAAGGATTGGAAGCTAATGAAGTAATTGGGGATCTTATTCAAGTTAAACCTAATTATTCTGCCCAATCTATTATAGAAATTACAGAAGAGTATGTGTTTCAAAAAACACGTATTGCACGTGGGCATATTTTATTTGCTCAAGCTAATTCATTATGTGTAGCCCTAATACATAACTCTACTGTTTTAACTCAAGAAAGTAATTTGAAATTTATTGAAAAAGTAAAGTTGCATGATAATGTTAGAGCAGAAGCAACCGTAATCAATAGAACAAATCGACATTATGATATAAAAGTGGAATCTTTTGTAAAAGATACACTCGTTTTTACAGGCATATTTAAAATGTTTTATATAAGTGAGGATGAAAACCATGGTTAAAATTGCTGTAGATATGATGGGTGGCGACAATGCACCAGGCATCGTATTAGAAGCTGTAGAGAAAGCAATCAATGATTTTAAAGATTTAGAAATTATTTTATTTGGTGATGAAAAACAATATACATTAAATCATAAGCGTATAGAATTTAGACATTGTTCAGAAAAAATTGAGATGGAAGATGAGCCTGTACGTGCCATTAAAAGAAAAAAAGACAGCTCAATGGTACGCATGGCAGAAGCGGTTAAATCTGGTGAGGCAGATGGTTGTGTATCTGCTGGTAATACAGGTGCTTTAATGTCAGCAGGGCTATTTATCGTCGGACGTATTAAAGGCGTAGCTAGACCAGCACTTGTTGTCACATTACCTACTATCGATGGTAAAGGATTTGTCTTTTTAGATGTTGGAGCCAATGCAGATGCAAAACCTGAACACTTACTGCAATATGCACAGCTAGGTAATATTTATGCTCAAAAAATTAGAGGTATTCAACAACCTAAAATATCATTGTTGAATATCGGAACTGAACCAGCAAAAGGAAATGCTTTGACTAAAAAAACATATCAATTATTAAAAGATGAAGCGAGTCTCCGATTTAATGGAAATATTGAGGCTAAAACATTGATGGAGGGTGACACAGATGTAGTTGTCACTGATGGTTATACTGGAAATATGGTACTAAAAAACATCGAAGGTACTGCTAAATCAATTGGAAAAATGTTAAAAGGTACACTACTAGCTAATTTAAAAAATAAGCTTGCTGCTGCGATATTGAAAAAAGATATCAGTAAGTTTGCGAAAAAATTAGACTATGCAGAATATGGTGGGTCTGTTCTTTTAGGGTTAGATGGTACTGTAGTAAAAGCACATGGTGGTTCAAATGCACGTGCATTCTATTCTGCAATTCGACAAGCTAAAATTGCTGGTGATGAACAAATAGTAAAAATTATGAGAGAAACGGTAGGTGGTGACAATGAGTAAAACTGCAATTGTTTTTCCTGGACAGGGTGCACAAAAAGTAGGAATGGCTAAAGATTTATATCATGTTAATAAAGATGCGACTTCTGTTTTAGAATCAGCGCAAACAACTGTTGATTTTGATTTATTAGAAACGATGTTTACAGATAAAGAGAAAAAATTAGGAGAAACTGAGAATACTCAACCTGCATTGTTAACACATAGTATTGCATTACTAGAAGCACTAAACCGTATAGATGCTGACTATACAATGGGGCATAGTCTTGGTGAATATTCAAGTTTAGTGGCTGCTGGCGTACTAAAATTTGAAGATGCAGTGAAAATTGTGCGTAAGCGTGGCGAATTAATGACTCAAGCTTTTCCAAATGGTGTAGGAAGTATGGCTGCTGTTTTAGGGTTAAGTTATGAAGAAGTAGATGAAATTTGTAAAGAAATTTCATTTGGAGATCAATTAATTGAACCTGCCAATATTAATGCACCAGGTCAAATTGTTGTATCTGGGCATAAGGCGCTGATTGATAAATTAACTAAAGAAGGAAAAACTTTAGGTGCGAAGCGTGTGATTCCTTTAGCAGTATCAGGTCCCTTCCATTCTTCAATGATGCAAGTAATTGAAGAGGATTTCGCTTCATTTATTGATCAATTCACTTGGAATGATGCTCAATTTCCTATCGTTCAAAATTATAATGCTCATGGAGAAATAAAAGCAGAAACGATTAAACAAAATATGGTGAAACAACTCTATTCACCAGTACAATTTATTAAATCTACAGAGTGGTTAATAGACCAAGGCGTGGATCATTTTATTGAAATTGGGCCTGGTAAAGTATTATCTGGTTTAATTAAAAAAATTAATCGAGATGTAAAAATTACATCGATTCAAACATTAGAAGATGTGAAAGGATGGAATGAAAATGACTAAAAGTGCATTAGTAACTGGTGCTTCTAGAGGAATTGGACGTAGTATTGCATTGCAATTAGCAGAAGATGGATTCAATGTAGCAGTTAATTACGCGGGTAATAAAGAAAAAGCAGAAGCAGTGGTTAAAGAAATCAAAGAAAAAGGCGTAGAAAGTTTTGCAATACAAGCAAACGTTGCTGAAGGTGATCAAGTCAAAGCCATGATTAAAGAAGTTGTAAATCAATTTGGCTCTTTAGATGTTCTTGTAAACAACGCAGGTATTACAAAAGACAATTTATTAATGCGAATGAAAGAGCAAGAATGGGATGACGTTATTAATACTAACTTAAAAGGGACATTTAATTGTATTCAAAAAGCTACGCCACAAATGTTACGCCAACGTAGCGGTGCTATTATCAATTTATCTAGTATTGTAGCGGCTATGGGTAATCCTGGACAAGCTAATTATGTAGCGACAAAAGCAGGTATTGAAGGACTGACAAAATCAAGTGCACGTGAACTTGCTTCACGTGGTATTACTGTTAATGCAGTTGCGCCTGGGTTTATCGTCTCAGATATGACAAATGCATTAAATGAAGATCTTAAATCACAAATGTTGGAGCAAATTCCATTATCACGTTTTGGAGAAGATAAAGATATTGCCTATGCAGTGTCATTTTTAGCATCTGATCGTGCGAAATATATTACAGGTCAAACGTTATCAGTTAATGGTGGCATGTATATGTAATATATACGTCATGTATTTAAAAGGATAAATAGTCATTATATCCTTTTAATAAATACTTGTGTTTTAGCCCTTAAAATGGGAAAATATAATAGTCTATGGATAGACACTTTTAAAGGAGGTGAATCGACGTGGAAAACTTCGATAAAGTAAAAGATATCATCGTTGACCGTTTAGGTGTAGACGCTGATAAAGTAACAGAAGATGCATCTTTCAAAGATGATTTAGGCGCTGACTCACTTGATATCGCTGAATTAGTGATGGAATTAGAAGACGAATTTGGTACTGAAATTCCTGATGAAGAAGCTGAAAAAATCAACACTGTTGGTGATGCAGTTAAATACATCAATAGTCTTGAAAAATAAAAACTTACATCTGAGTCGTCGTCATGATGGCTCAGATTTTTTTCATAGGACATCAATAACATGAACGGAGGTTTATCAATCATGCACCCGAAACAATCAGAAATGATTAAAGATTTTCAATATCAATTTGATAAAAAAATGAAGATGCTTGGTCTTAGTTATACTCATTTAGATGTGTACCAACAAGCGTTTTCGCACTCTAGCTTTATTAATGATTTTAATATGGATCGATTAGCGCATAACGAGCGTTTAGAATTTTTAGGAGATGCGGTATTAGAATTGACGGTTTCACGTTACCTTTTTGACAAATATCCTAATTTACCAGAAGGAAATTTAACTAAAATGAGAGCGACAATCGTATGTGAACCCTCACTTGTAATATTTGCAAATAAAATTGAATTAAATCAACTCATTTTACTTGGAAAAGGTGAAGAAAAAACAGGTGGTAGAACAAGACCTTCATTAGTATCAGATGCTTTTGAAGCGTTTATTGGGGCTTTATACTTAGACCAAGGCTTAGAAGTAGTCTGGAAGTTTGCTCAAAAAGTCATTTTTCCATATGTAGAACATAATGAATTAATTGGCGTGGTCGATTTTAAAACACAATTCCAAGAATATATTCATAGTCAAAGTAAAGGGGATGTGACGTATCATTTGATTAAAGAAGAAGGTCCAGCACACCATCGTTTATTTACATCTGAAGTGATTTTAGAAAATAAAGCAATCGCAAAAGGACAAGGCAGAACAAAAAAAGAATCTGAACAAAAAGCAGCTGAAAGTGCTTATCATAAGTTAAGAGATGAGAACAAATAATAATGAACGCATTTCATATATTATCTTCTTTTCAACAAGAATGAGTATGAATGAATTAAGGAGAAGAGTATGGTTTATTTGAAATCTATAGATACCATTGGCTTTAAGTCATTTGCAGATCGTACGAATGTACAGTTCGATAGAGGCGTGACAGCAATTGTTGGTCCAAATGGTAGTGGAAAAAGTAATATTACTGATGCGATTAAATGGGTTTTAGGAGAACAATCTGCTAAGTCGCTTCGTGGCTCTAAAATGGAAGATATTATTTTCTCAGGGGCAGAACATCGTCAAGCACAAAATTATGCAGAAGTACAATTAAAATTAGATAATTCTACAAGAGAGTTGCAGATTGAGGCTGATGATGTGATTGTAACACGTCGTCTTTATCGTAGTGGAGAAAGCGAATATTATTTAAATAATGATAGGGCACGTCTACGCGATATTACAGAGTTATTTTTAGATTCTGGTCTAGGAAAAGAAGCGTTTAGTATTATTTCACAAGGTAGAGTAGATGAAATTTTAAATGCTAAACCTGTTGACCGACGTCAAATCATAGAAGAATCAGCGGGTGTTTTAAAATATAAAAAAAGAAAAATGGAATCTTTACAAAAGCTAGGTCATACAGAAGATAATCTATCTCGAGTAGAAGATATTTTATATGATTTAGAAGGGCGTGTTGAACCTCTAAAAGCAGAAGCATCTATTGCTAAAGAATACTTACAATTATCAAAAGAGATGGAGCATAGTGATGTTGTCGTAACTGTACACGATATTAATCAATATGATGAAGAGAATCGTCAACTCGATGAACGATTGAATCATCTAAAAAGCCAACAAGCTGAAAAAGAAGGCCAACAAGCTCAATTAAATCAATATTTACAAAAACAAAAAACACAACGTCAAAAGCTTGAAAGAGATACCGACCACGTTAATATAGATTTAATTACTACAACTGAGGAATATGAAAAATTTATTGGAAAATTAAATGTCCTTGAAGAGCGAAAAAGAAATCAATCAGAAACGAATGCACGTTTTGAAGAAGAATTAGATAATTTACAATATGAATTAAAGAATGTTCAAGATGAAAGAGAACTTTCTTTAGAACAAGTATCTAAACTTAAAAAACAGCATCAATCGCTTAATAAAGAGATTAAACAGTTAGAATCAAAACTTAATCTTACAGATGCACAACATGATGAAAAATTAGAAACTATTAAAAATGAATATTATGAATTAATGTCCGAGCAATCTGAAGTGAATAATGATATTCGTTTTTTAGAACGTACTATTCAAGAAAATGAAACCAAAAAAACACGTCTCGATGCAAGATTAATAGAAGTATTTGATCAACTTAAACATATTCAAAAGGACATACATCAAACCGAACAAGCGCATACTACTACATCACAAAAAATGAATGTAACAGAGAAAGACATGCGTGACGTTGAATATCGTTTATCTGAAGCAAAACGTATAGAAGCGACATATGAAGATAAGTTATATCAAGCGTATCGATATACTGATAAAATGCGTGTGCGTATGGAAAGTTTAGAAACACAAGCAGAAGACTATTCCTACTTTTTTAATGGAGTAAAACATATATTAAAAGCAAAAGAGAATACTTTAAGTGGTATTCATGGTGCAGTAGCCGAAGTCATCAAGGTACCATCAAAATTAACACAAGCGATTGAAACAGCGTTAGGAGCCTCCTTACAACACATTATTGTAAATAATGAAAAAGATGGTCGCCAGGCGATAAAATTTTTAAAACAACGAGGATTAGGAAGAGCAACATTTTTACCACTAAATGTAATTAGAGCAAGAAGTTTATCTCATCATATCCAAAATGTAGCTCGAAATTTTGATGGTTTTATTAATATTGCATCTGAAGCGGTTGAAGTTAATCAAACGTATCAAGCTGTCATAGATAATTTGATGGGTACTACAATTATAGTGAAGAATCTTAAAATTGCGAATGAACTTGCAAGAGCGATTCAATATAAAGCGCGAATCGTTACCTTAGAAGGAGATATCGTTAATCCAGGAGGATCAATGTCAGGTGGCGGAATGCGTCAATCAAAAAGTATTTTAGCTCAAAAAGATGAATTGACAACAATGAAAACACAATTAAACGACTACGAAGAGAAAACAAAAGAATTCGAACAACAATTACAAAATCAAAAAGAGGAAGTTGAGACATTAAGTAATAAATATGTAGATTTAAGTCAACAATATCATCAATTAAAAGCCACCGCTCACGAAGAAACATTGACTTTAGATCGATTAAAAAAACAAGAAACACATATAAAAAATGAACATGAAGAATTTGAATTTGAGAAAAATGATGGCTATCAAAGTGAAAAAAGTCGTCATACATTAAAACAACAACAATTACGGTTATCTGAAATTCAAGAGCAACTAAAACAACTTGAAAAGGACATAGAGGTATATTCAAAGCTCTCTAAAGAGGGTAAAGAAAATGTATCGCAAGTTGAAAAAGAATTAAATCAAAAACGTTCTGATGTTGCAGTCGTTAAAGAAAAAATAAGCCATCAAACTATGTCGTTGGAAAGAATAGACAAACAACATGCACAAATTAACCAACAAATCATAGCCACTAAAGAGAAAATAGAATTATTTAATTCTGACGATATGATGGGCGAAAAAGCATTTCAACAGCTTCAATCAAGTATCCAAGATAAAGCGTCTCAACGTGACACATTAAAACAAAAACTTGATGCTTTAAAAGAACAAAAAGAGTCTATAAATGAAGATATTGAAATTCATGAGTACAAACTCGAACAATGCCATCAAGATTTATTATCCATTGAAAGTTTTTATCAAGATATTAAGGCCCAACAGTCTAAATTAGATGTTCTTATTAATCATGCAATGAATCACTTAAATGAAACGTATCATCTTACACTTGAACGTGCGAGAGAAACGTATCAATCAGATGTTCCAATAGAAACATTAAGAAAAAAAGTGAAATTAACTAAGATGTCAATTGAAGAATTAGGTTCAGTTAATGTTAATGCTATTGAACAATTTGAAGAATTAAATGAGCGTTATACATTTTTGAATGAACAGAGAAATGATTTAAGAGAAGCAAAACAGACTTTAGAACAAATCATTGATGAAATGGATCAAGAAGTAAAAGATCGTTTCAAAGCTACATTTTTTGAAGTACAAGATTATTTTACATCTGTATTTCAATCACTTTTTGGTGGTGGTCATGCTAAGTTAGAGCTTACGGATGATGATTACTTGTCTGCAGGAGTAGATATTATTGTTCAACCACCAGGTAAAAAATTACAACATCTTTCTCTATTAAGTGGTGGCGAACGCGCATTAAGTGCTATTGCATTACTATTTGCTATTTTAAAAGTAAGATCAGCACCATTTGTTATACTAGACGAAGTGGAAGCAGCTTTGGATGAAGCCAATGTTATTCGTTACGCACAATTTTTAAATGATTTATCTGAAAAAACACAGTTTATCGTCATTACGCATAGAAAAGGTACCATGGAGTATTCGGATCGTTTATATGGTGTTACAATGCAAGAGTCAGGCGTTTCAAAATTAGTAAGTGTAAATTTAAATACAATAGATGAGGTTATGAAGGAGGAAAATGCATGAGTTTTTTCAAACGACTAAAAGATAAATTTTCTACAAAGTCGACTGAAGATATTGAAAAGGAATTAACGGAAGATGAGGAATTAGATCAACCATCAACAAAAGACAATGAACAAGAAAATGAAGAACCTGCACCAAAAAAGAAAAAACCACGTAAATTAAGCGAAGCTGACTTCGATGAAGATGGGTTAATTTCAATTGAAGATTTTGAAGAAATTGAAGCTCAAAAAATGGGAGCGAAATTTAAAGCAGGTTTAGAAAAATCAAGAGAAAACTTCCAAGAGCAATTAAATAACTTGATTGCACGTTATCGAACTGTAGATGAAGATTTCTTCGAAGCTTTAGAAGAAATGTTGATTACTGCGGATGTAGGTTTCAATACGGTTATGCAATTAACGGATGAATTACGTACAGAAGCACAACGTCGTAATATCAAAGAAACTGAAGGTTTAAGAGAAGTTATCGTTGAAAAAATTGTAGAAATTTATCACCAAGAAGATGATCATTCAGAAGCAATGAATATCGAAGATGGCCGATTAAATGTCATTTTAATGGTTGGGGTCAATGGTGTAGGTAAAACTACAACGATTGGTAAATTGGCACATCGTTATAAAATGGAAGATAAAAAAGTTATGTTGGCTGCTGGTGATACTTTCAGAGCAGGTGCAATTGAACAATTACAAGTTTGGGGCGATCGTGTAGGCGTAGAGGTAATCAGACAAAGCGAAGGTTCTGATCCTGCAGCAGTTGTTTATGATGCAATCAATGCGGCTAAGAATAAAGGTGTAGATATATTAATTTGTGATACAGCAGGTCGTTTACAAAATAAATCAAACTTAATGCAAGAATTGGACAAAATGAAAAGAGTCATTAGTCGTGCTGTTCCAGATGCACCACATGAAGCATTATTATGTTTAGACGCAACCACTGGTCAAAATGCACTATCACAAGCACGTTCATTCAAAGAAATAACCAACGTTTCAGGGATTGTGCTCACTAAATTAGATGGCACAGCAAAAGGTGGTATTGTACTTGCTATTCGAAATGAATTGCATATTCCTGTTAAATACGTTGGTTTAGGTGAAAAACTAGATGATTTACAACCATTTAATCCTGAAAGTTATGTATATGGATTGTTTGCTGATATGATTGAGCAAAATGATAATATCCCTGATGAAATGCAAAGCTTAACAGATAATAATGAGGAACACCAAAATGGGGAAAAATGATTTAGTTAAAACGTTAAGAATGAATTATCTATTTGATTTTTATCATTCTTTGCTTACTGAAAAACAAAAGAATTATCTTGAATTATTTTATCTAAATGATTACTCATTAAGTGAAATTGCTGAAACGTTTAAAGTGAGTAGACAAGCGGTTTATGATAATATAAGAAGAACTGGCGATTTAGTAGAAGACTATGAAACTAAATTAAAGTTATATGGGAAATTTGAACAACGTCAAATGATTTATAACGAAATGAAACAATCTATTCATGATACTAAAAAACTGGAACATTTAATCCAAAAATTAGAAGAACTAGAATAATTTATAAGGAGGTTGTTAATATGGCATTTGAAGGATTATCCGATCGTTTACAAGCCACGATGCAAAAAATTCGCGGTAAAGGTAAAGTAACAGAAGCGGATATTAAAACAATGATGCGTGAAGTTAGATTAGCATTGTTAGAAGCCGATGTTAACTTCAAGGTAGTCAAAGACTTCGTTAAAACAGTTTCCGAACGTGCTTTGGGATCAGACGTTATGCAGTCTTTAACACCTGGACAACAAGTTATAAAAATAGTACAAGATGAATTAACACAATTAATGGGTGGAGAAAATACATCTATTAAAATGGCTAATAAGCCACCCACAGTTGTAATGATGGTTGGTTTACAAGGGGCAGGTAAAACAACTACCGCTGGTAAATTGGCATTGTTAATGCGTAAAAAATATAATAAAAAGCCAATGTTAGTAGCAGCCGATATATATCGTCCAGCTGCGATTAATCAATTACAAACAGTAGGTAAACAACTTGATGTACCTGTTTATAGTGAAGGTGATCAAGTTAAACCACAACAAATTGTAGATAACGCATTAAGATATGCTAAAGAAGAACATTTGGACTTTGTAATTATCGATACTGCGGGACGTTTACACATTGATGAAACATTAATGAATGAATTAGCTGATGTTAAAGAAATCTCAAAACCAGATGAAATTATGCTTGTTGTAGATGCGATGACAGGACAAGATGCTGTGAACGTTGCGCAATCATTTGATGAGCAATTGGATGTCACTGGTGTGACTTTAACTAAATTAGACGGAGATACTCGTGGTGGTGCGGCACTTTCTATTCGTGCAGTAACACATAAACCAATTAAATTTGTTGGTATGAGTGAAAAAATGGATGGTTTAGAATTATTCCATCCAGAGCGTATGGCATCTCGTATACTAGGTATGGGTGACGTATTAAGTCTTATCGAAAAAGCGCAACAAGATGTGGATCAAGAAAAAGCTAAAGATTTAGAAAAGAAAATGCGTGAGTCTTCATTTACATTAGATGACTTCTTAGAACAATTGGATCAAGTGAAGAATTTAGGACCACTGGATGATATTATGAAAATGATTCCAGGTATGAATAAAATGAAAGGCTTAGATAAGCTAAATATGAGTGATAAACAAATTGACCATATTAAAGCTATTATTCAATCAATGACACCTAATGAAAGACAAGATCCAGCAATTTTAAATGTTTCAAGAAAGAAACGTATAGCAAAAGGCTCAGGCCGTTCATTGCAGGAAGTGAATCGTTTAATGAAACAATTTAATGATATGAAAAAAATGATGAAACAATTTACGGGTAATGGTCGTAAAGGTAAAAAAGGTAAACGTAGCCAAATGGAAAATATGTTAAAAGGCATGAATTTACCATTCTAAAAAGTAATGAAAGCGGAATAACATCCTAAGTGTTATTCCGCTTTTTCATAAATAAGTAAAGGAACGCATGTACATTGGCACATGCATAACCAAAATGAATAAAGGTAAGCTCTAGTTAAAGCTAGTACATCATCAAATCTACAATTTATTTCATAAATCTAGATTTGGTAAAGAAAAAAGTCTTTACAAAGTTGGAGGTTCCTGTTATTATTATTTCTTGTAGAAAATAAAAATTAAAAGATTTAAAGGAGAGTTTTATAAATGGCAGTTAAAATTCGCTTAACTCGTTTAGGTTCAAAAAGAAATCCATTCTATCGTATCGTTGTAGCTGATGCGCGTTCACCACGTGATGGTCGTATCATCGAACAAATTGGTACTTACAATCCAGCAAGTGTAAATGCACCAGAAGTTAAAATCGATGAAGAATTAGCTTTAAAATGGTTAAAAGACGGTGCAAAACCAACTGATACTGTTCACAATATCTTATCAAAACAAGGTATTTTAAAAACATTTGATGAACAAAAACGTTCAAAATAATTGATAATAATATCAATATCATATAATAACAGGTCTGTGGCATAAGATATGTCACAGGCTTTTATTATATTCTCACTTTATAAGAAACATGTTAATATGTATAAATAAACGACTATGTAAGGAGGATAAGGATGCAAGTAGAAGTAGGACAAATTGTAAATACACATGGGATTAAAGGAGAAGTAAAAGTAAAATCTAATTCCGATTTTACTGATACACGTTTTCAACCTGGAGAAGTCCTTATCGTGAATCACCACCATAATGAAATAGAAATGACTATTACATCATATCGTATACATAAAGGATTTCACATGCTTAAATTTAAAGGTATTAATCATATTAATGACGTCGAACAATATAAAGGAGATTACTTATTCCAAGAACGTGATCATGAGGATATTGAATTGAATGAAAACGAATTTTACTATTCTGATATTATTGGGTGTACGGTTTTTAATAATGATACACCAATTGGAAGAGTAATTAATATTTTTGAAACAGGTGCCAATGATGTATGGGTTGTTAAAGGTGACAAAGAATACCTTATTCCATATATAGCAGATGTCGTTAAAGAAGTAGATGTTGAACATAAAACAATTCGTATTACGCCAATGGAAGGATTAATAGAATAATGAAAATAGATTACCTAACATTATTTCCAGAAATGTTCGACGGCGTTCTAAATCATTCGATTTTGAAGCGTGCGCAAGATAAAAATATTATTGAAGTTAATACTGTAAACTTTAGAGACTACGCTGAAAATAAACATAATCAAGTGGATGATTATCCGTATGGTGGCGGTCAAGGAATGGTTTTAAAACCAGAACCAGTGTTTAATGCAATGAAAGATTTAAAACGTACTGATAAAATGCGTGTCATTCTTATGTGTCCTCAAGGACGACCATTCTCTCAAGCAATTGCTGAAGAATTGAGTGAAGCTGAACATATTGTATTTATTTGTGGACATTACGAAGGATATGACGAAAGAATTAGAGAAAATTTAGTAACCGATGAAATTTCAATGGGGGATTATGTACTGACTGGTGGAGAATTACCAGCTATGACTATGACTGATGCTATCGTTAGATTAATTCCTGGAGTACTTGGTAATGAACAATCCCATCAAGATGATTCTTTCTCCGATGGTTTACTTGAATTCCCACAATATACGCGTCCAAGAGAATATAAAGGTATGACTGTACCTGACGTATTATTATCTGGAAATCATGCAAATATAGAAAAATGGCGTCATGAACAAAAATTAATACGTACTTTGCATAAACGTCCGGACTTACTAGAAAAGTATCAATTAAGTGATAAGGATAAAGAATTTTTAGAAAGCTATAAAAACCAATTGAAAAACAACTAGGAGTATGCTAATATATATCAAGTGTGAAAAGACACTAAAAATCACTATGATCCGCTGCTATATGATTGTCTAGGCAAGAACATAGGTTGAAGGAGAGTATAAAAATGAGTAATCATAAGTTAATCGAAGCAGTTACAAAATCACAATTACGCACAGACTTACCAACTTTCCGTACTGGTGACACTTTACGTGTACACGTACGTATCGTCGAAGGTTCACGTGAACGTATCCAAGTTTTCGAAGGTGTTGTAATTAAACGCCGCGGTGGAGGAATTTCTGAAACTTTCACAGTTCGTAAAATTTCTTCAGGTGTAGGTGTGGAACGTACATTCCCATTACACACTCCAAAAATCGAAAAAATCGAAGTTAAACGTCGCGGTAAAGTACGTCGTGCTAAATTATACTACTTACGTAGTTTACGTGGTAAAGCTGCAAGAATTCAAGAAATTCGCTAATCAGTATATAGAAAACTATACTAAAAAATGGGTAAGTTAATACGCATTTAAAAAAGAGTCTTGGATATAAAGTTCCAAGATAAGTAAAGACAATTTCTATTGAAATACTATAGAAATTGTCTTTTTTATAATTTTTTTGATTATTTTTTTGCTCGTTGAGCTGCTACTTTTCTTATATTAAGTGCCATTAATACAAATCCTAGTTCTGTTTTGGCTTTATTTATCCCTCGAACGGATATTCGATAGCCTTCATAAATTCAAAAACAGGCTCCACGTTAATTTTTCTTTGACTGTAGATGGTTTTTGTTTTTGGTTCTGAAAGTTTTTTATTAATTTGGGCTTTAAATTATTGTCAATTATAATTCTTCATTATTTTTTTATTTGTTTTTGTATTAAAGTTTATACATGGGTGTTTCAGAGGACATTCTGAACAATCATCACATTCATATCATTTAAAGTCTCATTTAAAACCATATTTATCATGACGATAGGCATATCTTTTAAAATCTAATCGCTTATTGTTTGGACAAATGTATTCATCGAATTCAGTGTTAGTAATTATTTCTACAATATCATTTATGGGAATAAGAACTGAAGTTGCCATTGGTAGAGTAAGTTGAATCATATTATAATCATTATACATAAGGCATCTCGTTAATTTAGTTTAGTGATGTTTATTAAATTATACGAATATGCCTTATTTTTTAAGTATTTCAATGTAAAATTACATATAAATACAAAGTATTTTGGCGAGACTTTTAAGGGAACAGGACAAGCTGAAGACTACAGGCTGAAGCTGTCCCCTAAGAAAGCGAGCCAACAATACGCAGTATTGTAAATAAAGAAGCCAGTAAATGAATTTATTATAAATTCATTTACTGGCTATTTTGCTAGGAATTATGACCCAGGCGCTTTTTATTTTAATTGTTTTTTCTTTTTAAATATCTGCTAAATATTATACTGCTTATTATTCCGATAACGCTCAAAATTAATAGTATATAAAAATATGGTGGTGTATAAGATAATTCAATATGAGTATCATTTTTCTTGACTGGAATAGCTGTCATAATACCGTTAGCTTTTTTTACATCTACATCGTGTCCATTAACACGTGCATGCATACCGTTAGCATAGACGATTGGTACCACTAAGTATCCAGAAGTTCCTTTAGGTTTAGTGAATGTATAGCCACTTCTAAATTGTGAAATAGTCACAGGTTTAAGTGATTTAGAAGCTTGTTTCAATGTATGATAATCTTCTCCATAGATACCTTTAATTGATAGTCGATAATGTCCTTTAGTAAGACGAATCTTTAATTGATCCGAAGCTTTTACTCTCATTGTTACAGGAGTTACAAAACGTCGATATTTATAACTTAGCATATTACGATTTTGAGCATATTCATTTACTCCTATAGAATGCTCAATATCGGGAGCTAACAATTCTACATCCATTTCGACATACATATCTTTATATTGATTAGCTAACGTTTTAGGTAATGTCAATGTGATACCACCATTATTTTTTTCTACGTTTAAATGAGTTTTATCTTTCCAAGTAGCATTATTTGTAGATTGATATGCTTTACTTAATAGGTTTTTATTTTGAGTGAAAGAAGTATTCGCTTTTATTGAATCATCATCTAATACTACACCTTGTAGCATCGCTTGCTCACGATCTAATGGCGATTTGAGATCATGTTTATTAAAAATCTTATTAGTAATATGAGTGGCTGGATAATTAATAGTATTTTCTGAATGAATTAATTTATCTGAACCATTATTGATAGTATCTACCTTTTTAAAACCATAAGGCATATTCAGATCATTAGGATGTCGGAATCGATCTTGAACATCCCACATGGCTTCTAAATTTGCTCGATTCCCTAAGTATCGATATGTACTATTCTTATCAACAGGCATATTAATTTGCATTTCTTTATCATAGTATTTTAATATGTCACCATCAAAAATACTTGAGTAAAGTGAAATGCCATTATAATGGTAAATAAATGGTGAATTGAGTGCATAGGCTGACATATAATCAATACGATGGAAAGGATTTTTATTATCTTTTTGTTTCTTAATATTATTAATTTTTTTAGCAAGTTTATGATTATAATAACTTGAATCTGTTAATGTTTTCGTAGTCGTTGCATATGGATCAATAGTACGGGCTCGTGAATCGTGTGTCATCATAATTTGTTGTACAAAGAATAGTAACACAATAGCTATTAGTATATAAGGTTGATATAACCATTGTTTTTTCCATACTACAAAGGTTAAAACGATGATTAAAAGTAATGGTACAATCATCCAATTGACATAAGCACTTACAAATATATAGTGATATAAACCAAATATAAATACCGGAATTGCTACAAGTAAATATTGTTTTAATGTAAGTTCAGATAAATATTGAATATATAATGCAATTAAGATACTAGTTGAAATAGATAAAAAGTATACCCATCGACGTTGTGGTAATGAAAAGCCATTAAATGCACTATCAAAGTATTGTGATAAAGATCCAATAAGTAAAAACCAAGTGATGATAGCAAAAATTTTATAATAGTAGTGACGATATAACTTAAACGTAAATAAAGCCATTAATGCAATAATCGAAACTGTGATATAAAAACCATCAGAAAAAATATGATATTTATTTTGTGTTAAATCTGTAAATAATGTAATATTAAAGTCATCGTTTTGAGCTCTATCATTGTTTAGGAATGAAGATACACCTGTATAGAATCCTAAAATACTAGATAAAAGCGCAAGTATTGCACCAATAACGAGTAAATAAAATTTTTCCCATCTTGATACGATATCACAACGATATTTAAAAATGACTCTTAATATGAAATAAATCCCTAATACAATAGCTTGGTAGTAACTGAAATAAAAATTAGAAAATAAGGTCAGCGCAACTGAAAAGATAAATAATCCTATTCTTCTTTTTTGGAAGAAACGTTCCATTCCCCATAAAGATAAAGGTAATAAAATCAATAAGTCTCCATAAAATGACCATGTATAGTTATAGTAAAGGACAAGCGTGGATGCACCATATAAAATAGTAGCGATAAGCAATGGCGCTGTTTTCAACTTAAGCCATTTTAAATAGTAAAATACAACAATAATTGTAATAATCGTTCTAGCGTAAGCGATTATTAATTGGTTAGTTGCCCAAAAGGCGATATGATTCGTTTGCCAATGAAATAAAAAATGACTTATCCAGATTATAAAAAAATTAATCCACATTATGGGAGATAAAGAATAATAATAGGCCAATCCCTTAATGTAATCTCCACCTAACCCAAAAGATTGATCATAGGCTCCTTTGAACTTACTGTAATGTTCATATAAGTACATTTGAAATGGCATCATTTGTCTAAAACCATCTCCGGAACCACTAAATACAAATCCTTCTTTGAAATAATCTCGAATAAACGGATAATAGACTGCTAAAGAAATGATATTAGCAATTATAAATATAGATAAAAAGGTCAATAATCGATTGGACCGAATTTTATTGATCAATGTTTTTCCTCATCTTTCTCTTTTTGATATTAACAAATCTAACAAATACAACACTTATTATTATACTGATTAGTGAAATTAAAATCATAGTATTCCAATAAGGTGGTTGATATTTAATAATAATTTTTTTGGCAGATGAATTAACAGGAACGCCTGTCATCATGTAATTAACTTTCATAGGTTTAATACGGTGTCCATCAACATACGCTTGCATACCTTCTCTAAAAGGAATATTAATTGAAGCGATCCCTTTATCATGTTTATCTAAATTGACTTCGACGCCGTTTTTAATATCTTTATATTTGTTATTAAAATCAGCTTTTTTATGCATTTGTTTTAACATTTTATAGTTTTCTCCATTTAATTGTTGAAGGTTTAAATAAAATGTTCCTTTAGGAGATAAAGTGATATTAATGTTTCCTTTATTATCAGGTTGTGTTCGGTAAAGTTGTGTATCAATGCCAGTACGATAAGTAGAATTATTAAATAATCGGTGATTTGCATAATTATTCACAGAGACTGTGTAATTACTATCGGGATTACCACGCTTTATTTTCATCGTAACGTAAAAATCATCATACTTTTGGCGTAGTGATTGGGGTAAGTGTATCGTTAATGTTCCACCTTTATCTCCAATTACTTTATAGACATCACCATTTAAATGTTTTAGATTTTTATAACTCAATGACGATTGAGTTAATAAATTAGGAGCTTTATCTTTATAACTTGTGCCTTCATTATTTAAAATCACACCTTTTAACATTGCATGTTCTCTATCAATTGCAGTCGTCAATTTTTTACTATTGTATATAGAATCAGTTACTTTAACGGATGGTAAGTTAAGTGTATTTTCATAAATACCATACTGTCCACTTGATTTTATTTTTTTGAAGTAGGAAGGTAAGTTATTTTGGTAATTTTTTAGCATCATATAACGCACTGAAAATAGACTCGCGATATTTTGTCGTCCATTCGTTGATTGATATCTACTCAATGACTCCTCAGCTAAATTAATTTTTAAAGCATCGTAATAATAATCGAGTATATTATGATGGAAAATACTTGAATACAAACTTAAACCTTTAAAATGTTGATACATCGGTGTATTATCCTGCTCATTGACTCTCCAATCGATACGTTCATCTTCATGCTTATTTTGATTCATTTCTTTGACAAGCGCACGTTGTAAGTCGGAACTATATAAACTGGAATTAATATAAAACGTATTTCCACGATCAGTGTGATCTTTATAGTAAATTTGATTTTTTATAAATACTATAGAGACCAAAATACTTAATAGTATAATTGAAATACTATATAAATAACTTAATTTAAAACGGTATGTACGATCTTTAATGATAAGAACCATCAGTCCAATCAAAGATACAATAGGGACTAATATGAACCATGCTAAAAATTTATGATATATCATAGCGCTTATAAATATAACTAATTCTGCAATAATATTACTTATTAGATAAGATTTTGTAGTTAGTGTTTTGAAATATTTTAAAAATAATCCGATTAATAGTGTGGAATTAAAAGCTAAAATAAAATGCCAACGCTTTTGAGGCGCTGAAAAACCATTAAATACTTGGTCGATGAAAGGTATAAAACTAAATATGATAAATACAAAGGTAAGGATAGCAAATAAACGATAATAATAATGTTTATATAATTTAAAACTTAAAAGAGCTTGAATGGTAATAAATAATAATACAATTAAATAATTATCAAAGAAAATATTTGTATTAATATCTAATTGTTCAAATGTATCAACTGCTCCAGAAAAAGGCACACGACGGTTATTTAAAAAGCTTTGAGCACCATGAAAAAAGATAAATAAACTATTGCCTAAACCTAACAAGGCACTAATGATTAAAGTTAAAAATGCTTTACTTCTTGAGAGAATATCTTTTGGGTGTCTAAATATTACACGAATCAATATATAACCCGCACCTATTAAACAAAGATAATATGCAAAATAAAAGTTATTAATTAGTATTAAAGAAACAGTAACAATGAATAGTCCAAACTTTTGTTTTTGCAAGACTCTTTCAATAGAGAGTAATAATAACGGCATCCAAACAAACACATCACTAAAGAAGGGCCAATACACTGTAAAGCGATAATATAAGGGTGACATAACAAATAAAAACGCTACTACTAAGCTTAACCATTTGTTATTTGAAATGTATTTACTATATAAGTAAGTGCAATACATAGCAATCGTTGCTTTAATCATGGACATAACAAGTGCATTAATCATCCAAAATAATATATCATGCGTATGTAAAGGAATAAAAATTTTAATAAGTGCAATAAATACTACATTTATTATAAATAAAATATTTGTGGAGAAGTAGTAACTAAGATCTGTAAAGAAATCTCCACCTAATCCAAAATCGGTGGAATAAAACAAATTGCCACTACTCCATTTATCAAATAAATACATTTGAATTGGAACCATTTGTTCCATTCCATCATTTGGACCTGTAAATAAAATGCCATCGTGAATAAAACGATAAATGACATAACTATGTCCTATGATGGACAATGCTATAAAAAGTCCTAGATAAGTAAAAAATTTTTTCATATTAAACCTCTGTAGTTAGAATGTCCTATTAATAATCAAAAAATGACTACATACTAAATTGTAGTGTATTAAACTTCCTAATAAAAGTATTTATATGTTTTATAAAAAGTTAGAAATTTGTTTTTAATATTAGCGATTTAATGAATATGAAATAGCATGTTAAAATATAATAGAATTGATAATAGTAGTGAAGATTTTAAATATTGATTATAATCGAACGGTTGAAATAAATTTAATGAAAGTAGGGTGAATGTCATGGTGATTCAATGGTATCCAGGGCATATGGCAAAAGCCAAAAGAGAAGTGACAGAACAACTTAAGAAAGTAGATGTGGTATTTGAACTTGTTGACGCACGTATACCGTATAGTTCAAGAAATCCAATGATTGATGATGTCATTAAACAAAAACCACGCGTAGTTATCTTAAATAAAAAAGATATGTCGAATTTAAATGAAATGCAAAAGTGGGAACATTTCTTTACTGATAAAGGTTTTTATCCTGTAGCAGTTGATGCGAAACATGGCAAAAATTTAAAAGGTGTAGAAAATGCTGCAATTGAAGCGACTAAAGAAAAGTTTGAGAAAGAAAAAGCGAAAGGACTTAAACCTAGAGCTATACGTGCCATGATTGTTGGTATACCTAATGTGGGAAAATCTACATTAATTAATAAGTTAGCTAAAAAAAACATTGCTCAAACAGGAAATAAGCCGGGAGTAACGAAACAACAACAATGGATTAAAGTAGGTAAAGCATTACAACTGCTAGATACGCCAGGTATTTTATGGCCCAAATTTGAAGATGAAACTGTAGGTAAAAAACTAAGCCTTACTGGTGCCATTAAAGATAGTATCGTGCACTTAGATGAAGTAGCAATATACGGTTTACAATTCTTAATTAAACATGATGTTGAAGGATTGAAGAATCATTACAATATTGATGTAGAAACTGATGCAGAAATTTTAGAATGGTTTAATGCTATTGGACGTCGACGTGGGTTATTACAAAAAGGAAATGAAGTCGATTACGAGGCTGTCATCGAATTGATTATTAATGATGTGCGTAATGCTAAAATTGGAACTTATTGTTTTGATATTTATTCAGAAATGAAAGGGGACTTAGATTATGCCTCAAACAATTAAAGAGATTAAAGCATTATTAGACACAATTGATTCAATTGAAGCACTTGAACAACATGAATTAATGAGTGATACAAGAAAAGGGGTACAGCAAAATATAGTACGACGTCGTAAACAGCTTTTAAAAAATCAAGAAACACAAGAACATTATCAACAAATGAATAAATATGAAAATGAAATATTAAAGGACAATCCTAATGCTTTAATATGTGGGATTGATGAAGTAGGTCGTGGCCCACTTGCTGGGCCTGTTGTAGCTTGTGCAGTCATTTTAAATAAAGACCATCAATATTTAGGATTAGATGACTCGAAGAAAGTTTCAGCAACAAAGCGAAAAATACTTAACGAACAATTGAAAGAAGGCGTTTATGACTATGCTTACGGGATAGCAAGCGCTGAAGAAATTGATGAGTTCAATATTTACAACGCAACCAAATTAGCTATGGAACGTGCTATTAATCAATTAAAACAACAACCTAATCATTTACTTATTGATGCTATGACATTGGATAATGCAATGCCTCAAACTTCTATTATTAAAGGAGATGCTAAAAGTGTTTCTATTGCTGCTGCTAGTATCATGGCAAAAGAATATAGGGATGGTTTAATGGCGGAAGTAGCACTGAAATATCCTGGTTATGATTTTGAAAAAAATGTAGGATATGGCACTAAATCACACCTTCAAGGATTAAAACAATTAGGCATAACGCCATATCATCGTAAAACGTTTGAGCCTGTTAAATCAATGATATAATTAAAATAAAATTAAAATTATTTGAATTTAAAAACTATTGCAAAAAGTATAACACTTCCAGTTTACAAAAGCGCTTACATTTTCTATAATTAAAGTGAACTTAACCTAAGAAACAGGAGGATGGAAGATGAATATCCACGAGTATCAAGGTAAAGAAATATTTCGTGCTATGGGTGTAGCCGTTCCAGAAGGACGTGTAGCATTTACTGCTGAAGAAGCGGTGGAAAAGGCAAAAGAATTAAATTCAGATATTTATGTAGTGAAAGCACAAATTCACGCTGGGGGTAGAGGTAAAGCAGGTGGAGTTAAAATTGCTAAATCACTGTCTGAAGTTGAAACTTATGCTAATGAATTATTAGGCAAGCAATTAGTAACGCATCAAACTGGACCTGAAGGTAAAGAAGTTAAACGCTTATATATCGAAGAAGGTTGTGATATTCAAAAAGAATATTATGTAGGCTTTGTCATTGATCGTGCCACTGATCGTATTACATTGATGGCTTCTGAAGAAGGTGGAACTGAAATTGAAGAAGTTGCAGCTAAAACGCCAGAAAAAATCTTTAAAGAAACAATCGATCCAGTGATAGGGTTATCACCATTCCAAGCACGTCGTATTGCATTCAATATTAATATTCCAAAAGAATCTGTAAATAAAGCAGCAAAATTCTTACTTTCTTTATATAATGTTTTTGTTGAAAAAGATTGTTCTATTGTTGAAATTAATCCACTTGTAACAACTGGTGATGGTGATGTTTTAGCTTTAGATGCAAAATTAAATTTTGATGATAATGCATTATTCAGACATAAAGATATTTTAGAGTTACGTGATTTAGAAGAAGAAGATCCAAAAGAAATTCAAGCATCTAAATATGATTTATCATATATTGCCTTAGATGGTGACATTGGTTGTATGGTTAATGGTGCCGGATTAGCCATGGCTACAATGGATACAATTAATCATTTCGGTGGTAATCCAGCTAACTTCTTAGACGTTGGTGGCGGTGCTACAAAAGAAAAAGTAACTGAAGCATTCAAAATCATCTTGGGTGATGATAATGTAAAAGGTATTTTTGTAAATATCTTCGGTGGAATTATGAAATGTGATGTGATTGCAGAAGGTATTGTAGCAGCAGTTAAAGAAGTCGAATTAACTTTACCTTTAGTTGTTCGTTTAGAAGGTACAAATGTTAAACGTGGTAAAGAGATTTTAAATGAATCCGGTCTAGCAATTGAACCAGCAGCAACTATGGCTGAAGGTGCACAACAAATTGTTAAACTTGTTAAAGAAGCGTAAGGAAAGGATGGGAACACTAAAATGGGTGTATTTATAGATAAGAATACTAAGGTAATGGTGCAAGGTATTACAGGGTCTACTGCCCTTTTCCATACAAAACAAATGCTTGATTATGGCACACAAATTGTCGCAGGGGTAACACCAGGTAAAGGTGGACAAGTGGTTGAAGGCGTGCCAGTGTATAATACAGTAGCTGAAGCTAAAAAAGAAACAGGTGCTAACGTATCAGTAGTATACGTACCAGCACCATTTGCTGCAGATTCAATTTTAGAAGCAGCTGATGCAGAATTAGATATGGTGATCTGTATTACTGAACATATTCCAGTTGTTGATATGATTAAAGTGAAACGTTATTTAGAGGATAGAAAAACACGTTTAGTTGGACCAAACTGTCCTGGTGTAATTACAGCAGATGAATGTAAAATTGGTATCATGCCAGGTTATATTCATAAAAAGGGACATGTAGGCGTTGTCTCTCGTTCAGGTACTTTAACATATGAAGCAGTACATCAACTAACTGAAGAAGGTATTGGTCAAACCACAGCAGTAGGTATCGGTGGGGACCCAGTTAACGGTACAAATTTTATCGATGTACTTAAAGCATTTAATGAAGATGAAGAAACAAAAGCTGTTGTTATGATTGGTGAAATCGGTGGTACTGCTGAAGAAGAAGCAGCTGAATGGGTCAAAGCAAACATGACTAAACCAGTTGTTGGTTTTGTTGGTGGACAAACAGCACCTCCAGGAAAACGTATGGGCCATGCAGGTGCAATCATCTCAGGTGGTAAAGGAACTGCTGCAGAAAAAATTAAAACGCTTAATGAATGTGGCGTTAAAACAGCAGATACACCATCAGAAATTGGTACAACACTAATTGAAGCGGCAAAAGAAGCAGGCATTTATGAAGAATTATTAACAGTGAAGTAGTAATGATGTAATTAATAATTGAATTCAAACTGTCAACAATTACTGAAATTTGTTGGCAGTTTTTCTTATATATATCGTAGACTACCAATATATTATAAATGACTGAACGCTCTATTTTTTTATGTTATGAAATCAAAAAGTATACATAATCTTTTAATATTATTACTCCTTACATTTATATTTCAAATTTGTCTTATAAATGAAATTTTACTATTAATTATTCACGGTATAATAAATTAAAAGGAGACATTTATTTCATGAATGATTTTATTTTATTAAAAATGAGATGGATAGGGTATACGACCCAACATATTCATCATTTACTAAATGTATTTCCAAAATTTTTCAATGTTAATGAACATGTTCAATTTGAAATGATTAATGAATGGGAATCTCTATATTTAAAAAAGAAGCGTTTTACTCAATTAGAAGAGATTTCTTACGATTACATTCAAACTCAACTTTCTAGATCTCAGGTTAACTATGTTACTTCATTTTCTTCTCAATATCCTCCATTGCTTAAAACTATTTACGACTATCCTTTTATATTATTTTATCGTGGAAATATACATTTATTATCATCTACATATACTTTAGGTGTTGTAGGTTCACGTGAGGCCACACATTATTCTAAGTGTGCACTAGATTATCTATTTCCTCACTTTATAAATATTCCACTAACGATTGTATCCGGTTTAGCGAAAGGTGCTGATAGCATAGCTCATCAATTCGCATTAAAACATCATCTCCCAACTATTGCAGTTCTAGGTTTTGGTCATTTAAATCACTATCCAAAGGAAACCCGAAAGTTACGTAATATAATTGAAGAAACTGGTTTAGTCATAAGTGAATATCCTCCTTTAACAAAAATAAACAAATATCAATTCCCTGAAAGAAATCGTCTGATAAGCGGGTTGTCTCGTGGTGTATTAATTACTGAAGCTAAAATTAAAAGTGGTAGTCAAATTACAATAGATTGTGCTTTAGATCAAAATAGAAATGTTTATGTATTACCTGGATCAATGTTTAACCCTTTGACAAAAGGAAATTTATTACGTGCTCAAGAAGGTGCAATGATTGTTTCAGAAGCAGAAGATATATTATATGATTATCGTTTTTTAAACAATTAAATATATATATAATTAATTGTGAAAATTCAAAGGATAGTTCATAAAAAAATATCTATATTGGATTAAAATATTGACAAAAACAAAATTAACCGTTTATCATTTATCTTTAGTAATTGAAAAAGCAAGGGGGAATTCACTTTGGCAGATAATTTAGTCATCGTTGAGTCGCCTGCAAAAGCGAAAACCATTGAAAAATATTTAGGTAAACGATATAAAGTTATTGCTTCTATGGGACACGTACGTGATTTACCAAGAAGTCAAATGGGTGTAGACGTAGAAGATAACTATGAACCAAAATATATAACTATTCGAGGGAAAGGTCCTGTTGTTAAAGATTTAAAAAAATATGCGAAAAAAGCTAAAAAAGTTTTCTTAGCTAGTGACCCTGACCGCGAAGGTGAAGCGATTGCTTGGCATTTATCAAAAATTTTAGAACTTGAAGAATCAAAAGAAAACAGAGTAGTATTTAATGAAATCACTAAGGATGCAGTAAAAGAAAGTTTTAAACATCCTCGTGGTATCGAAATGAATTTAGTTGATGCACAACAAGCGCGTCGTATTTTAGATAGACTTGTAGGTTATAATATTTCTCCAGTACTATGGAAGAAAGTAAAAAAAGGATTGTCAGCTGGTCGAGTACAATCAGTTGCTTTAAGATTAGTCATTGACCGTGAAAATGAAATCCGTAATTTTAAACCAGAAGAATATTGGTCAATTGAAGGAGAATTTAGATATAAAAAATCGAAGTTCACTGCTAAATTCTTACATTATAAAAACAAACCATATAAATTAAAAACAAAAAAAGATGTTGAAAAAATTACATCCGAATTAAATGGTGATGCATTTGAAATCACTAATGTAAATAAAAAAGAAAAAACAAGATACCCGGCAAATCCATTTACAACGTCTACGTTACAACAAGAAGCAGCACGTAAACTTAATTTTAAAGCACGTAAGACTATGATGTTAGCACAGCAATTATATGAAGGTATCGATTTGAAACGACAAGGCACAGTTGGATTAATCACATATATGAGAACGGATTCAACACGAATCTCACAAACTGCTAAAGATGAAGCAAAATCATATATTGAAGAGAAGTATGGTACTGAGTATACTTCAAACCGTAAAACAAAAGGTAAACAAGGGGATCAAGATGCCCATGAAGCTATTCGTCCAACAAGTACATTACGTACACCAGATGAAATGAAAGCTTATTTAACACGTGATCAACATCGCTTGTATAAATTAATTTGGGAACGTTTTGTAGCAAGTCAAATGGCTCCTGCAATTTTAGATACTGTGGCTTTAGATGTAACACAAAATGACATTAAATTTAGAGCAAATGGACAAACAATCAAATTTAAAGGCTTTATGACATTATATGTTGAAGCAAAAGATGACAAAGATAATGATAAAGAAAATAAATTGCCAAAATTAAATCAAGGTGATAAAGTAACTGCAACACAAATTGAACCGGCACAACATTTCACTCAACCACCTCCAAGATACACAGAGGCACGATTAGTTAAGACATTAGAAGAATTAAAAATTGGTAGACCTTCAACATATGCTCCAACGATTGACACAATTCAAAAACGTAATTATGTTAAACTTGAAAGTAAACGTTTTGTACCAACTGAACTAGGAGAAATCGTGTATGAGCAAGTGAAGGATTACTTCCCAGAAATTATTGATGTTGAATTTACAGTTAATATGGAAACCTTGCTCGATAAAATTGCAGAAGGTGATATCGGTTGGAGAAAAGTTATCGATAATTTCTATGGTAGTTTTAAATTAGATGTTGCGCGCGCAGAGGAAGAAATGGAAAAAGTTGAAATTAAAGATGAACCAGCCGGCGAAGATTGCGAAGTATGTGGAGCCCCTATGGTAATAAAAATGGGACGTTATGGTAAATTTATGGCGTGCTCGAATTTCCCAGATTGTCGAAATACAAAAGCTATTGTTAAAACTATTGGTGTCACTTGTCCAAAATGCAAAGATGGCGATGTAGTTGAGAGAAAATCCAAGAAAAATAGACTATTTTATGGTTGTTCGAATTATCCAGAGTGTGACTTTATTTCTTGGGATAAACCAATAGGAAGAGATTGTCCAAAATGTAATCATTACTTGATGGAACATAAAAAAGGACGTAGTTCTCAAGTGATTTGTTCTAATTGTGATTATAAAGAAGAAGTACAAAAATAGAATTTTTATTAAAGGAGAATGTATATGAGTCAAACTGTTAATGTTATAGGCGCAGGATTAGCTGGTTCAGAAGCAGCTTATCAATTAGCAGAACGTGGTATTAAAGTGAATTTAATCGAAATGCGTCCTGTTAAACAAACGCCTGCCCATCATACAGATAAATTTGCTGAGTTAGTATGTTCTAATTCACTACGTGGTAACGCATTAACAAATGGTGTAGGTGTGCTTAAAGAAGAAATGCGACGTTTAGATTCATTAATCATCGCAGCAGCTGATAAAGCCAGAGTTCCAGCTGGTGGTGCATTAGCAGTAGATAGACATGACTTTGCTGGTTATATTACAGACACATTGAAAAATCATCCTAATGTAACTGTTTTGAATAAAGAAATTCACAGTATTCCAGAAGGACATACAATCATTGCAACAGGACCGTTAACAACTGAAAATTTAGCTAAAGAAATTGTAGAAATTACAGGTAAAGATCAACTATATTTTTACGATGCAGCAGCTCCAATCATTGAAAAAGATTCAATTGATATGGATAAAGTCTATTTGAAATCACGCTATGATAAAGGTGAAGCAGCATATTTAAACTGCCCTATGACTGAAGAAGAATTCAATCGTTTTTATGATGCGGTATTAGAAGCTGAAGTTGCACCGGTAAATGAATTTGAAAAAGAAAAATATTTTGAAGGATGTATGCCATTTGAAGTGATGGCTGGTAGAGGTCGTAAAACATTACTATTTGGTCCAATGAAACCTGTAGGATTAGAAGACCCTAAAACTGGTAAACGTCCATATGCAGTAGTGCAATTACGTCAAGATGACGCGGCTGGTACGCTTTATAATATTGTTGGATTCCAAACACATTTAAAATGGGGCGCTCAAAAAGAAGTCATTCAATTAATTCCAGGTTTAGAAAATGTTGATATTGTGAGATATGGTGTGATGCATAGAAATACCTTCATCAATTCACCTGATGTTTTAAATGAAAAATATGAATTAATTAATAATGATAGAATTCAATTTGCAGGACAAATGACAGGTGTGGAAGGATATGTTGAAAGTGCAGCAAGTGGCCTTGTAGCAGGTATCAATTTAGCGCATAAGTTACTTGGGAAAGGAGAAGTGATTTTCCCAAGAGAAACAATGATAGGGAGTATGGCTTATTATATTTCTCATGCTAAAAATGAAAAAAACTTCCAACCGATGAATGCTAACTTTGGTTTATTGCCATCACTTGATCGCCGCATTAAAGATAAAAAAGAACGTTATGAAGCACAAGCATATCGTGCTCTAGACTATCTAGAAAATTTCAAAAAAACGTTATAGATTTAAATTATTCATAAATTCTCAAAAGATTTTGAATTCTATAGCTAATTATTTTAGTCCCCCTCAGTTTATATGCTACAATGCATATGATGGAGGGGATTTTTAGTGGAAGAAATCCAAAAGAAATTTTTGAATATGCTTAAAGTTGAAAGAAATTTCTCCGACCATACATTAAAAGCGTATCATGACGATTTAGCTCAATTTAATCAGTTTTTAGAACAAGAACTGTTAAATTTAAGAACGTTTGAATATAAAGATGCAAGAAATTATCTAAGTTATTTATATTCCAATAATTTGAAACGTACTACTGTATCAAGAAAAATATCAACATTAAGAACATTTTATGAGTTTTGGATGACTCAAGATACATCAGTAAATAATCCTTTTATACAACTTGTACATCCTAAGAAAGAGCAATATCTTCCTCAATTTTTTTATGAAGAAGAGATGGAAGCATTATTTAATACTGTTTCAAACGATGCAAAAAAAGGATTAAGAGATAGAGTAGTAATTGAATTATTATATGCAACAGGCATTCGTGTTTCAGAACTTGTGAATATAAAGGTTATGGATTTAGATATGAATCTTCCAGGGGTAAAGGTATTGGGTAAAGGAAATAAAGAACGATTTGTGCCTTTTGGAGAGTTTTGTAGACAAAGTATTGAACAATATTTAGAAAAATTCAAACCACTTAAAAGTAAAAGTCATCCTTATTTAATTGTTAATATGAAAGGTGATCCTATTACTGAGAGAGGTGTTAGATATCTTCTCAATGATGTAGTTGAACGTACAGCGGGGGTAACAGAAATTCATCCTCATAAATTAAGACATACATTTGCTACACATTTATTGAATCAAGGTGCAGACCTAAGAACAGTTCAATCTTTATTAGGACACGTTAACCTTTCTACAACTGGTAAGTATACACATGTATCAAATCAACAATTGCGCAAAGTGTATTTAAGTGCACACCCTCGAGCAAAAAAGGAGAGTAAATAAATGAGTAAGACATCATTACATGCTACAACGATATATGCTGTAAGACACAATGGAGAAGCGGCAATGGCTGGAGACGGCCAAGTTACACTTGGTGAACAAGTAATTATGAAGCAAACAGCTAGAAAAGTAAGACGCTTATACGAAGGTAAAGTGTTAGCAGGATTTGCAGGAAGCGTAGCCGATGCATTTACATTATTTGAAAAATTTGAAACTAAATTACAACAATTTAGCGGTAATTTAGAACGCGCTGCTGTAGAACTTGCTCAAGAATGGCGTGGAGATAAGCAATTACGTCAACTGGAAGCCATGCTTATCGTAATGGATAAAGATGGTATTTTAGTGGTAAGTGGTACAGGTGAAGTCATTGCGCCTGACGATGATTTAATCGCTATTGGTTCAGGAGGAAACTACGCATTAAGTGCAGGAAGAGCGCTTAAACGTCATGCTTCACATATGACTGCGAAAGAAATGGCATATGAAAGCTTAAAAGTCGCTTCAGATATTTGTGTATTTACAAATGATAATATTATTGTTGAGACTTTATAAATAACATATATAAACAAAACGGAAATGAATTGATATGGACATACATTAAGGTGGAGGTAATAGTAAATGGATACAAACGGTATAAAATTAACACCTAAAGATATCGTATCTAAATTGGACGAATATATTGTAGGTCAAGAAGATGCAAAACGTAAAGTAGCAATCGCGTTAAGAAATAGATACAGAAGAAGTCTTCTTGGCGAAGAAACTAAGCAAGAAATTGCGCCCAAAAATATTTTAATGATTGGCCCAACGGGTGTAGGTAAAACAGAAATTGCACGTCGTATGGCAAAAATCGTAGGTGCACCATTCATTAAAGTGGAAGCTACAAAATTCACTGAAGTTGGATATGTTGGACGTGATGTAGAAAGTATGGTTAGAGACTTGGTGGACGTGTCTGTAAGACTCGTAAAAGAGCAAAAGAAATCATTAGTTAAAGATGAAGCAACACAAAAAGCTAATGAAAAATTAGTAAAATTACTTGTTCCTAGTATGAAGAAAAAAGCAGCTCAAAATAATAATCCACTTGAATCTCTTTTAGGTGGTGCTATTCCTAATTTTAATCAGAATGACGAGGAAGAAGAAGCACCTACAGAAGAAATCAAAACAAAACGTTCAGAAATAAGACAACAACTTTTAGCAGGCAAGCTAGAAGAAGAAAAAGTTAGAATCAAAGTTGAACAAGACCCTGGTGCATTAGGAATGTTAGGCACGAGTCAAAATCAACAAATGCAAGATATGATGAATCAATTGATGCCTAAACGAAAAGTAGAAAGAGAAGTGCCAGTAAAAATAGCACGTAAAATTCTTACTGATGATTTTGCAGATGAATTAATTGATCAAGAAACTGCTAATCAAGAAGCTTTAGAAATAGCAGAACAAATGGGAATTATCTTTATCGATGAGATTGATAAAGTCGCTACAAACAATTCTAATAGTGGTCAAGATGTATCAAGACAAGGTGTTCAAAGAGATATATTACCAATCCTTGAAGGTAGCATGATTCAAACTAAGTATGGTACTGTAAATACTGAGCACATGCTATTTATTGGTGCTGGCGCTTTCCATGTTTCTAAACCAAGTGACTTGATTCCTGAGTTACAAGGGCGTTTTCCAATTCGAGTTGAACTTGAAAGCTTAACAGTTAATGATTTCTATAGAATATTGACTGAACCTAAGTTATCTCTTATAAAGCAGTATGAAGCACTGTTAAAAACTGAAGAAGTTACTGTCAACTTCTCTGACGAAGCGATAACACGATTAGCTGAAATGGCATATCAAGTGAATCAAGATACAGACAATATTGGTGCACGTCGATTACACACTATTTTAGAAAAAATGTTAGAAGATTTATCTTTTGAAGCACCAAATATGCCAAATGCAGTAGTAGATATAACACCACAGTATGTTGATGATAAGTTGAAATCTATTTCAACAAACAAAGATTTAAGTGCATTTATTTTATAATATAAATAAAGGAGAAATTTTATGAGCTTATTATCTAAAACTAGAGAATTAAATACATTATTACAAAAACATAAAGGCATTGCGGTAGACTTTAAAGATGTTGCTCAGACTATTAGTAATGTAACTGTTACAAATGTCTTCATCGTTTCTCGTAGAGGTAAAATTTTAGGGTCAAGTTTAAATGAACTTTTAAAGAGTGAACGAATTAGTAATATGTTGACTGAAAGTAAACATATTCCAAGTGAATACACTGAACTACTTATGCAAGTTCAACAAACTAAAGCGAATATTGATATTGATTCAGACTTGACAGTATTCCCTCCAGAACACAGAGAAGTATTTATTAATAGTAGAACAACTATCTTCCCGATTTTAGGGGGAGGCGAACGCTTAGGTACACTGATTCTAGGACGAGTTAAAGATGACTTTAATGAAAATGATTTAGTGCTTGGCGAATACGCTGCAACTGTTATTGGTATGGAAATATTACGTGAGAAACATAATGAAGTTGAGAAAGAAGCCCGTGATAAAGCTGCTATTACAATGGCAATCAATTCATTATCTTATTCTGAAAAAGAAGCGATTGAACATATTTTTGAGGAACTTGGTGGCAATGAAGGTCTATTAATTGCATCTAAAGTAGCAGATAGAGTAGGTATTACACGTTCTGTAATTGTAAATGCGTTACGTAAATTAGAAAGTGCTGGTGTAATAGAATCACGATCGCTTGGCATGAAAGGTACATTTATCAAAGTTAAAAAAGAAAAATTCTTAGATGAACTTAATCGAAGTGAATAAATTATTTTTAAAACTACTATCTATTAAAATTAAGATAGTAGTTTTTTTATTTTACGCAGTCAAAAAATGTTGCGTAATGATTCTATATATGATATTATTATTGACGGCTATAAAGCCAATACACACGTAGTGAATGTAAATATAAAGGGTGCAGTCTTAAGTATTGTCTTTATATTAGTTTACTATGGAGGTAATTAACCAATAGGAGGAATTTAACATGGCAGTAATTTCAATGAAACAATTACTAGAAGCCGGTGTTCACTTCGGTCACCAAACACGCCGTTGGAACCCAAAAATGAAAAAATATATCTTTACTGAAAGAAATGGTATTTATATCATTGACTTACAAAAAACAGTAAAAAAAGTTGAAGAAGCTTATAACTTCTTAAAACAAGTATCTGAAGATGGTGGTAAAGTCTTATTCGTAGGTACTAAAAAACAAGCACAAGAATCAGTTAAAGCTGAAGCAGAACGTGCTGGTCAATTCTACGTTAACCAAAGATGGTTAGGTGGAATCTTAACTAATTATAAAACAATCTCAAAACGTATTAAACGTATTTCTGAAATTGAAAAAATGGAAGAAGACGGTTTATTTGACGTTTTACCTAAAAAAGAAGTTGTTGAACTTAAAAAAGAATATGACCGTTTAATCAAATTCTTAGGCGGTATTCGTGATATGAAATCTATGCCTCAAGCATTATTCGTAGTTGACCCTCGTAAAGAGCGCAATGCGATTGCTGAAGCACGTAAATTAAATATCCCTATCGTTGGTATCGTTGACACTAACTGTGATCCTGATGAAATCGACTATGTTATCCCAGCGAATGATGATGCTATTCGTGCCGTTAAATTATTAACTGGTAAAATGGCTGACGCTGTCTTAGAAGGTCAACAAGGTATTTCAAACGATGAAGTAGCTGCAGAACAAAACATCGATTTAGATGAAAGTGAAGAAACTCAAAAAGCAGAATCAACTGAAGAAAATACTACTGTTGAATCAAACTAAGATATAGTTTAAATGGGTGATAAGATGTAATGCTTATCGCCCTTTTTTTAAAATATTTATTTAAAACGGATAGTAAATTGGGTATAAATATAAAGGATAAATATTCAATTATGCTTTTAAATCGTATTTTATTTTTAAAATAACCTTAATTAAAAAAATTATTAATAAATTGTAATAGAGTATTGGAAATAATAGTACCTTTAATGGTAATATTTAAATATCATCTATTATTACAATTAGACATATTGGAGGAATAATTAATGGCAATTTCAGCAAAACTTGTTAAAGAATTACGTGAAAGAACTGGCGCAGGTATGATGGATTGTAAAAAAGCGCTAACTGAAACTGATGGAGATATCGACAAAGCAATCGACTACTTACGTGAAAAAGGTATCGCTAAAGCAGCTAAAAAAGCTGATCGAATCGCTGCTGAAGGTTTAGTACATGTAGAAGTAAAAGGTAATGAAGCAGCAATCGTTGAAATTAACTCTGAAACTGATTTCGTTGCTCGAAACGAAGGATTCCAAGAATTAGTTAAAGAAATTGCTAATCAAATCCTTGAAAGTAAAGCTGAAACAGTAGAAGCTTTATTAGAAACTAAATTATCAAGTGGTCAAACAGTTGATGAAAGAATGAAAGAAGCTATCTCAACTATCGGTGAAAAATTAAGCATTCGTCGTTTTGCAATTAGAACTAAAACTGATAACGATGCTTTTGGTGCATACTTACACATGGGTGGACGTATCGGTGTATTAACTGTAGTTGAAGGATCTACTGATGAAGAAGCTGCTAAAGATGTAGCAATGCATATCGCTGCAATTAACCCTAAATATGTTTCTTCAGATCAAGTAAGTGATGAAGAAATTAATCACGAAAGAGAAGTATTAAAACAACAAGCGTTAAATGAAGGTAAACCTGAAAAAATCGTTGAAAAAATGGTTGAAGGTCGTTTACGTAAATATCTTCAAGAAATTTGTGCAGTTGATCAAAACTTTGTTAAAGATCCAGATCAAACAGTTGAAGCTTTCTTAAAATCTAA
Source organism: Staphylococcus sp. HMSC072E01 (assembly GCF_001814125.1). Classification (NCBI taxonomy): domain Bacteria; kingdom Bacillati; phylum Bacillota; class Bacilli; order Caryophanales; family Staphylococcaceae; genus Staphylococcus; species Staphylococcus sp. HMSC072E01. Next base: position 92,180 of record NZ_KV814968.1, read on the forward strand.
AGGCGGTAAATTAGCTGACTTCGTACGTTATGAAGTAGGCGAAGGTATGGAAAAACGCGAAGAAAACTTTGCTGATGAAGTTAAAGGTCAAATGAAATAATTTGTTCACATTATTCTAACAAGAAAGAAGACACCTTTAAGGATTCTATATAATAAAATTCTTTTATTATAGAAGACCATTAGTGTCTTCTTTACTTGTATATATTACATATCATTAATCATAGAGAGGAAAAAATAATGGCGCATACTTCTAAATATAAACGTGTAGTACTGAAACTTAGTGGTGAAGCACTTGCAGGTGAAAAAGGTTTTGGTATCAATCCTATCATCATTAAAAGTGTAGCAAAACAAGTCGCTGAAGTAGCTAAAATGAATTGTGAAATAGCGGTTATCGTTGGTGGCGGTAATATTTGGAGAGGTAAAACAGGTAGCGATTTAGGCATGGACCGTGGTACAGCTGATTATATGGGCATGCTTGCTACTGTAATGAATGCATTGGCATTACAAGATAGTTTAGAGCAATTAGATTGTGATACACGAGTATTAACTTCAATTGAAATGAAACAGGTTGCTGAGCCTTATATTCGTCGTCGTGCAATTAGACATTTAGAGAAAAAACGCGTAGTTATTTTTGCAGCTGGTATTGGTAATCCATACTTCTCTACTGACACAACTGCAGCACTACGTGCAGCTGAAGTAGAGGCCGATGTCATTTTAATGGGTAAAAATAATGTTGATGGTGTGTATTCTGCCGATCCAAAAATTGATAAAAATGCTGTGAAATATGATCATCTAACACATATTCAAATGTTACAAGAAGGCCTGCAAGTTATGGATTCAACTGCTTCTTCATTCTGTATGGATAATAACATTCCATTAAATGTATTCTCTATTATGGAAGAAGGCAATATTAAACGTGCCGTTATGGGCGAAAAAATTGGTACATTAATTACTAAATAATTAGAGGTGTAAATGTATGAGTGAGATAATTCAAGATACAAAATCTAGAATGAAAAAATCAATTGAAAATTTATCACGTGAATTAGCTAATATTAGTGCGGGTAGAGCGAATTCTAATTTATTAAATGGAGTAAATGTTGATTATTATGGTGCGCCAACACCAGTTCAACAGTTAGCGAGTATAAACGTGCCTGAAGCACGCTTACTTGTCATTTCTCCATATGATAAAACATCTGTAGCTGATATTGAAAAAGCGATTATTGCTGCTAATCTAGGTGTGAACCCTACTAGTGACGGTGAAGTTATTCGTATCACTGTTCCTGCTTTAACTGAAGAACGCCGTAAAGAATTAGTTAAAAATGTTAAAAAAATCGGTGAAGATTCAAAAGTTTCAATCCGTAATATTCGTCGTGATATCAATGATCAATTGAAAAAAGACGAAAAAAATGGAGACATTACTGAAGATGATTTAAGAAGCCAAACAGAAGATGTTCAAAAAGTAACAGACAATTCAATTAAAGAAATTGATAATTTAGTTGATGAAAAAGAAAAAGATATTATGTCTGTTTAATATTTCATCATACTCTTCTATGACAAGATTATAAATTGTTTTAGTCTAAACTGTGCCAAGTCAGACTTTGGTACAGTTTTTTAATTTGCTTATTCAATGCCATTATTTAGTATGATAAAATGATAGATGATTTCTTAAATAACCTATATAATATAACAGAAATGATCAGGCTCGGAGGAAAGACCATGTTTAGAAAGCTAATAAAAAGAAATAAGACTAAAATCAATCAAAATGATGATTTAGATATACATAATTTACCTGAACATATAGCAATTATCATGGACGGAAATGGTCGTTGGGCAAAAAAGCGTAAAATGCCTAGAATTAAAGGTCACTATGAAGGTATGCAAACCATAAAAAAAGTGACACGTCAAGCAAGTCATTTAGGTATTAAATATTTAACTTTATACGCTTTTTCAACGGAAAATTGGTCAAGACCTGAAAGTGAAGTTAATTATATCATGAATTTACCTGTGAATTTTTTAAAAACATTTCTACCAGAACTTATAGAGAAAAATGTTAAGATAGAAACTATTGGTTTTTTAGATGCAGTACCTCAATCAACAATTGAGGCAATTAATTATGCTAAAGAAAAAACCAAAAATAATACAGGATTGAAATTAGTATTTGCCATTAATTATGGTGGACGAGCTGAACTTGTTCAAAGTATGAAATCAATTTATGATGAACTTCAACGTAATGGTCAAAACAGTGATGATATTGATGAATTGATGATTTCCAAACATTTAATGACCCATCCATATCCAGATCCAGATTTATTAATACGTACATCTGGAGAACAACGCCTTAGTAACTTCTTAATTTGGCAAGCTTCGTATAGTGAATTTATTTTTAATGAGAAGTTATGGCCAGACTTTGATGGTGAAGAATTAAAACAATGTATAAAAATATATCAATCTCGCCAAAGACGTTTTGGAGGATTAAGTGAGGAGTAAATTATGAAAGTAAGAACATTGACCGCGATTATAGCATTGCTTATTTTTCTACCTATATTATTAAAAGGTGGAACTGTTTTAATGCTTTTTGCTTATTTGCTGGCGCTAATTGCTTTAAAAGAATTGTTAAATATGAATATGATTACATTTTTATCAATTCCAGGTAGTTTTAGTGCTTTAGCGCTTATCATTATTATGCTTCCTCAGTCTGCCGGAGATTGGGTGAGTGATGTTCAATTAAAAAGTTTAATTGCAATGAGCTTCATACTATTAAGTTATACTGTACTTTCGAAAAACAGATTTAGCTTTATGGACGCTGCATTTTGTTTAATGTCTGTAGCATACGTTGGAATAGGATTTATGTATTTTTACGCTACACGTTCTTATGGTTTACATTATATACTTTTTGCATTCTTGATCGTATGGTTAACAGATACTGGCGCATATATATTTGGACGATTAATGGGAAAACACAAATTATGGCCAGTGATTAGTCCAAATAAAACGATTGAAGGTTTTATTGGAGGACTCATTTGTAGTTTAATTGTTCCACTTGTAATGATGTTTTTTGTAGATTTTCATCTGAATATTTGGCTGTTATTATTAATTACAATTATTTTAAGTGTATTTGGTCAATTAGGTGACTTAGTAGAATCTGGTTTTAAACGTCATTTTGGTGTTAAAGATTCAGGCAGAATCTTGCCAGGACATGGTGGTATTTTAGATAGATTTGACAGCTTTATGTTTGTTTTACCACTGTTAAACATTCTATTACTACAAATGTAATAAAAAATTAATGTTTTATTTATTTATGAAAAGCATATAATGATATAATTGAGGAGTTATTGAGTTCACATTTGATTAATATTATACAATCGTGTACTTTATAGCTCTTTTTTTAAAACTGTTTTTTTATACTAGGAATTATTATAAAATTTAAAATCTTATAATCTAGATAATTTAAATATTAAAATTAATTGAGGTGTTGTAAGTGAGTTACTTAATCACAATCGTCTCATTTATTATCGTATTTGGTGTACTCGTTACAGTACATGAATATGGACATATGTTTTTTGCAAAACGTGCAGGTATTATGTGTCCAGAATTTGCGATTGGAATGGGACCCAAAATTTTCAGTTTCCGTAAAGATGAAACGTTATATACAATACGTTTACTTCCAGTTGGTGGATATGTAAGAATGGCAGGAGATGGGTTAGAAGAACCACCAGTTCAGCCAGGAATGAATGTTAAAATAAAACTAAATGAACAAGATGAAATAACACATATTATTTTAGATGATCAACATAAATTCCAAAAAATTGAAGCGATTGAAGTTAAACGATGTGATTTTAAAGATGATTTATATATTGAAGGTATTACAGCATATGATAATGAAAGACATCATTTTAATATTGCTAAAAAAGCTTACTTTGTTGAAAATGGTAGTTTAATTCAAATTGCACCAAGGCATCGTCAATTTACACATAAAAAACCATTACCTAAGTTTTTAACTTTATTTGCGGGCCCATTATTTAACTTTATTTTAGCTCTCGTACTGTTTATTGGCTTAGCTTATTATCAAGGTACGCCTACTCCTACGGTAAAACAATTAGCAGACCATTATCCAGCACAAGAAGCTGGATTAAAACCTGGAGATAAAATTGTTCAAGTTGGACACTATAAAATTAACGATTTTAGCGATATTCAAAATGCACTTAATAAAACAAAAGACCACCAAACAACAATTAAAATTGTACGAGATGGTCACACCAAATCACTAGATGTTACACCTAAAAAACAAGTAATTAAACAAACAAAATTAAATTCTAAAACTTCTTATGTATTAGGTTTTCAACCTGCGAATGAACATTCACTATTTAAGCCATTAGCATTAGGCGTACAACAATTTTTTGATAAAAGTGTACTTATTTTTAAAGCAGTTGGAACAATGATTGGAAGTATTTTTACAGGTGGCTTTACTTTTGACATGTTAAATGGTCCAGTTGGTATTTATCACAATGTAGATTCTGTAGTAAAACAAGGTATTATTGCATTAACATACTATACGGCATTGTTGAGTGTTAACTTAGGGATTATGAACTTATTACCTATTCCAGCTTTAGATGGTGGTAGAATTTTATTTGTTATTTATGAAGCGATATTTAGAAGACCAGTAAACAAAAGAGCTGAAACTGCAATTATTGCTGTTGGAGCTATATTTGTAGTGATTATTATGGTCTTAGTCACTTGGAATGATATACAACGTTATTTCTTATAATTTAGGAGGATAAAAAATGAAACAATCGAAAGTCTTTATACCAACAATGAGAGAAGTCCCTTCTGAAGCTGAGGCTTTAAGTCATCAGTTGTTATTAAAAGCAGGTTTAATTAAACAAAGCACAAGTGGTATTTATAGTTATTTACCATTAGCAACACGTGTACTAAATCATATTTCTAGAATCATTCGTGAAGAAATGGAAAATATTGATGCAGTTGAGATTTTAATGCCAGCATTACAGCAAGCAGAACTTTGGGAAGAGTCAGGACGTTGGGGAGCTTATGGTCCTGAATTAATGCGATTAAAAGACCGTAATGGAAGAGAATTTGCTTTAGGACCTACTCATGAAGAAGTAGTGACTTCTATCGTTAGAGACGAATTAAAGTCTTATAAACAATTACCATTAACATTATTCCAAATTCAATCTAAGTTCCGTGATGAAAAACGTCCACGTTTTGGTTTATTACGTGGAAGAGAATTCATCATGAAAGATGCTTATTCTTTCCATGCTGATGAAGCATCATTAGATCAAACGTATCAAGAGATGTATAATGCTTATAGTCGTATTTTCAAACGTGTTGGAATTAACGCGCGTCCAGTAGTAGCTGATTCTGGTGCTATTGGTGGTCATCATACACATGAATTTATGGCTTTAAGTGAAATTGGTGAAGATACGATTGTGTATAGTGAAAATAGTGATTATGCAGCAAACATTGAAAAAGCTGAAGTTAAGTATTATCCCAATGAGAAACATACAGACATTAAATCACTAGAGAAAATAGAAACACCAAATATTAAAACAGCTCAAGAATTAGCTGACTTTTTAAATCGTCCAATTGATGAAATTGTAAAAACAATGATTTTCAAAGTGGATGGAGAATTCATGATGTTCTTAGTAAGAGGTCATCATGAGCTCAATGATGTGAAGGTGAAAGCATACTTTGAAACTGATAATGTGGAAATGGCGACTCCAGATGAAATTGTAAATTTACTTGGAGCACATCCTGGTTCATTAGGACCTATTCATAATAAAGACATTAAAATTATTGCTGATAATTTTGTTAAAGATTTAAATAACATAGTGATAGGTGCTAATGAAGATGGCTATCACTATATTAATGCAAATGTTGAGCGTGATTTTAATATCGATGAATACGGAGACTTTAGATTTATTTTAGAAGGTGAACCATTAAGTGATGGTTCTGGAAGTGCAAAATTTGCAGAAGGTATTGAAGTTGGACAAGTATTTAAACTTGGAACGAAATATTCTGAAGCAATGAATGCTAAATTTTTAGACAATCAAGGTAAAGCTCAACCTTTAATTATGGGTTGCTATGGTATCGGAGTGTCTAGAACATTAAGTGCGATTGTTGAGCAAAATAATGATGAAAATGGTATTATTTGGCCAAAGTCAGTCACTCCATTTGATTTACATTTAATTACAATCAATCCTAAAAAAGAAGAACAACTTGAATTAGGAGATAAATTATACTCAGAATTGCAATCTAAATATGATGTACTTTATGATGATCGTAAAGAACGTGCAGGCGTTAAATTTAATGATGCTGATTTAATTGGTTTACCGATAAGAATTGTTGTAGGTAAAAATGCAAGTGAAGGCATTGTTGAAGTTAAAGTGCGTCAAACGGGTGAAAGTGAAGAAGTTCATATTAATGAATTAGACAATCACATTGCTTCACTCTATGAAAAACTATAGGTACACATGAATAAAAATGGTTGGAACATTTTGTTGTTTCCAACCTCTTTTATTGTTTTTATTAGTTAAACTGTAATCATGAAAAATAAATGTGAAAGTAGTATAATATAAATCAAGTTTTTTAAAGTAAATGATAAGTTCGAAATAAGGTGGTTATTCTTTGTGGCAATGACAAGTCAGGAAAAATTTAGAGTACTTGCCGATCAAATTAAGATTTCAAATCAATTGGATAAAGAAATACTTGAAAAAGGTGAACTCACACGAATAGATGTATCAAATAAAAATAGAAGTTGGGAATTTCAGATTACGTTACCTTATTTTCTTTCAAATGAAGATTATTTAATATTTACTCATGCAATTAAAGAAGAGTTTAAAGATATTGCACATGTGGACTGGCATTTTACAATTCAAAATACATCGAATCAAGATGAACATGTGATTAAATATTTTGGACATTGTATTGAACACACAGCTTTATCACCAAAAGTGAAGGGTCAACTTAAACAAAAACGTTTAATTATGTCAGGCAATGTTTTAAAAATAATGACTTCAAATGATATTGAAAGAAATCATTTTGATAAAGTATGTAATGGTAGTTTAGTAAAAGCATTTCAAAAATGTGGCTTTGATATAGATAAAGTAATATTTGAAACTGACGATTCGAATAGAGATGAAGATCTTGCTTCATTAGAGGCACATATTCAAGAAGAAGATCAACAAAGTGCTAAAGAAGCTACAGAAAAAATTGAAAAAATAAAAGCTGAAAAAGCAAAACAACAAGATAATAACGGTAGTAGTGTTGAAAAATGTCAAATAGGAAAGCCAATTCACGTTGAAAATATTAAACCTATTGAAACAATTATTGAAGAAGAATTTAAAGTAGCCATTGAAGGGGTTATCTTTGATATTAATATTAAAGAACTAAAAAGTGGACGTCACATCGTTGAACTTAAAGTGACAGACTATACAGATTCTTTAGTATTAAAAATGTTTACTAGAAAAAATAAGGATGATTTAAATCACTTTAAAGCCTTAAGTGTAGGTAAATGGGTGCGTGCACAAGGTCGTATAGAAGAAGATACATTTGTCCGTGATTTAGTCATGATGATGTCAGATATTGAAGAAATCAAAAAGACACCTAAACAAGATAAAGCAGAAGAGAAACGTGTTGAATTTCATTTACATTCATCAATGAGTCAAATGGATGGTATTCCAAACATTAGTGCGTATGTTAATCAGGCTGCAGCATGGGGACATAAAGCAATAGCTGTTACTGATCATAATGTGGTTCAAGCTTTTCCAGATGCTCATAATGCAGCAGAAAAAAATGGAATTAAAATGATTTACGGGATGGAAGGCATGTTAGTCGATGATGGTGTGCCTATTGCTTATAAACCGACCGATAGAAATTTAAAAGATGCGACATATGTAGTGTTTGATGTCGAAACAACAGGCTTATCTAATCAATATGATCAAATTATTGAACTTGCTGCTGTCAAAGTTAAAGATGGCGAAATTATAGATAAATTTGAAAGATTTAGTAATCCACATGAAAAATTATCAGAAACAATAATTAATCTGACACACATTACAGATGACATGCTAGTGGATGCACCAGAAATTGAAGAAGTACTGACAGAATTTAAGGAATGGGTAGGAGATGCGATTTTTGTAGCGCATAATGCTTCATTCGATATGGGCTTTATTGATACAGGGTACGAACGATTAGGTTTTGGTCCATCAACTAATGGAGTGATTGATACCCTTGAATTATCACGTACTATTAACACTGAATACGGTAAACATGGGTTAAATTTCTTAGCTAAAAAATATGGCGTTGAACTCACTCAACACCATAGAGCGATTTATGATACTGAAGCAACAGCTTATATTTTCATTAAAATGGTTCAACAAATGAAAGAACTAGGTGTGACTAACCATAAAGATATTAATAAAAAATTATCAAATGAAGATGCCTATAAACGTGCACGACCAACCCATGTCACACTCATAGTTCAAAATCAAGATGGACTCAAGAATTTATTTAAAATCGTAAGTGCTTCTTTAGTAAAATATTATTATAGAACACCTAGAATTCCACGATCATTATTAAATGAATATCGAGAAGGTATTTTAGTTGGTACAGCTTGTGATGAAGGGGAATTATTTACAGCTGTGATGCAACGTGATCAATCTGAAGTTGAAAAAATAGCAAAGTATTATGATTTTATAGAAGTACAACCACCTAAACTTTATCAAGATTTAATCGATCGTGAATTAATTCGTGATACTGAAACATTGTATGAAATATATGATCGTATTTTAAAAGCGGGAGAAAGTACAGGAATACCTGTCATAGCTACTGGTAATGCTCATTACCTATTTGAACATGATGCTATTGCTCGTAAAATTTTAATTGCATCACAACCAGGTAATCCATTAAATCGTTCCACACTTCCGGAAGCACATTTTAGAACAACAGATGAAATGTTAGATGAATTTCACTTTTTAGGAGAAGATAAAGCCTATGATATTGTTGTTAAAAATACAAATGAATTAGCAGACCGAATTGAGAAAGTCATTCCAATTAAAGATCAATTATATACGCCACGTATGGAGGGCGCTAATGAAGAAATACGTGAATTAAGCTATACAAATGCTAAAAAATTGTATGGTGATGACTTACCGCAAATTGTAATTGATCGTCTCGAAAAAGAATTAGATAGTATTATTGGTAATGGCTTTTCAGTTATCTATCTCATATCACAACGGTTAGTTAAAAAGTCATTAGATGATGGATATTTGGTAGGGTCACGTGGTTCTGTAGGTTCGAGTTTTGTTGCAACAATGACAGAGATTACAGAAGTGAATCCACTCCCTCCACACTATATATGTCCACATTGTAAGACGAGTGAATTTTTTGATGATGGGTCGGTAGGTTCTGGATTCGACTTACCTGATAAAACGTGTGGAACTTGTGGTGGCGAATTAATTAAAGAAGGTCAAGATATTCCATTTGAAACTTTCTTAGGATTTAAAGGAGATAAAGTGCCAGATATTGACTTGAACTTTAGTGGTGAATATCAACCGCATGCGCATAACTATACGAAAGTACTTTTTGGAGAAGATAAAGTATTCCGAGCAGGTACAATTGGTACAGTGGCTGAAAAAACAGCGTTTGGTTTCGTTAAAGGATATCTAAATGATCAAGGTATTCATAAACGTGGTGCGGAAATCGATAGACTTGTCAAAGGATGTACAGGTGTTAAACGTACAACTGGACAGCATCCAGGAGGAATTATTGTAGTTCCTGACTATATGGATATTTACGATTTTACACCGATACAATATCCAGCAGATGATCAAAGTGCATCTTGGATGACAACACACTTTGATTTCCACTCAATTCATGATAATGTGTTAAAACTTGATATACTTGGACACGATGATCCTACAATGATACGTATGTTACAGGATCTATCGGGTATCGATCCTAAAACGATTCCTGTTGATGATAAGGAGACAATGCAAATATTTAGTAGTCCGGCCTCTTTAGGTGTAACAGAAGAGGATATTTTATGTAAGACAGGCACATTTGGTGTACCTGAATTTGGTACTGGATTCGTTCGTCAAATGTTAGAAGATACTAAGCCGACAACATTTTCTGAACTTGTACAAATTTCAGGATTATCACATGGTACCGATGTGTGGCTCGGTAATGCACAAGAGTTAATTCGCTCAGGCATCTGCGATTTATCCAGTGTAATTGGTTGTCGTGACGATATCATGGTATATCTTATGTATGCTGGGCTTGAACCATCAATGGCCTTTAAAACAATGGAGTCTGTGCGTAAAGGTAAAGGACTTACGGATGAAATGATAGATGCGATGAAAGCAAATGATGTACCTGATTGGTATTTAGATTCATGCTTAAAAATTAAATACATGTTCCCTAAAGCTCACGCAGCTGCATACGTACTTATGGCTGTACGTATTGCATACTTTAAAGTGCACCATCCGTTATACTATTATGCAGCATATTTTACAATTCGTGCATCAGACTTTGATTTAATTACAATGATTAAAGATAAAGAGAGTATTAAGAACACAGTTAAAGATATGTATTCTCGTTATATGGATTTAGGAAAAAAAGAAAAAGATGTATTAACAGTATTAGAAATAATGAATGAAATGGCACATCGTGGATTTAAAATGCAGCCGATTAGTTTAGAAAAAAGTCAAGCTTTTGATTTCGTTATTGAAGATGATACATTGATTCCACCATTTATTGCTGTGCCAGGATTAGGTGAAAACGTAGCTAAACGTATTGTTGAGGCACGCGAAGACGGGCCGTTTTTATCTAAAGAAGACCTTAATAAAAAAGCAGGTTTGTCTCAAAAAATCATTGAATACCTTGATGATTTAGGTTCATTACCAGATTTACCAGATAAAGCACAGTTGTCCATTTTTGATATGTAAATTGAGAACTTAGAAGTATTAATAGTAGCTTTATTTGTTTAAGCATATAAAGTGTGTTATAATTGTTTTGTGTAAAAATTTAGACTCAGGCAGAAAGAGTGGGCATATACCCGCTCTTTTCTATTTGCCAAAAAGGAGGCCTGTATGAGTAAAATTACTGAAGAAGTAGAAACTATCATTACTCCCATTTTAGATGATTTAAACTTTGAATTAGTTGATGTTGAATATGCAAAAGAAGGCAAAGATCGTTTTTTGAGAATCTCTATTGATAAAGAAGGTGGCGTGGATTTAAATGATTGTACGCTTGCTTCTGAAAAAATAAGTGAAGCAATGGATCAAAATGATCCTATCCCTGAAATGTATTATCTTGATGTAGCTTCACCTGGAGCTGAACGTCCACTAAAAAAAGAAAAAGATTATCAAAATGCGATAGAGCAACCTGTATTTGTATCTCTTTATGCGCCAATTGAAGGTGATAAAGAATGGTTAGGCATTCTGAAGTCTGTCGATGATGACACAATAATTATGGAAGTTAAAGAAAAAGCAAAGAAAAAAACAATTGAGATACCAAGAAATAAAATTGCAAAAGCACGTCACGCTGTAATGATTTAACGTGATGAGGAGGAATAATTGTGGCAAGTAATGAATTACTATTAGCAACTGAATACTTAGAAAAGGAAAAGAAAATTCCAAGAGAAGTTTTGATTGATGCAATTGAAGCAGCTTTAATTACTGCATATAAGAAAAATTATGATAGTGCTAGAAACGTCCGTGTAGAATTAAATATGGATGAAGGTACATTTAAAGTCATCGCACGTAAAGAAGTTGTAGAAGAAGTATTTGATGATCGTGAAGAAGTTGATTTAAGCACAGCTTTAGTTAAAAATCCTGCTTATGAAATAGGTGATATTTATGAAGAAGATGTCACACCTAAAGACTTTGGTCGTGTTGGTGCACAGGCTGCTAAACAAGCAGTAATGCAACGTCTAAGAGATGCTGAAAGAGAAATTTTATACTCTGAGTTTATTGATAAAGAAGAAGATATTTTAACAGGTGTGATTGATCGTGTTGATCATCGATATGTGTATGTTAATTTAGGTAGAATCGAAGCGGTTTTATCTGAAGCTGAAAGAAGTCCCAATGAAACATACGTTCCAAATGAAAGAATTAAAGTCTATGTTAATAAAGTAGAGCAAACAACAAAAGGTCCACAAATTTATGTATCAAGAAGTCATCCGGGTTTATTAAAGCGTTTATTTGAACAAGAAGTCCCAGAAATTTATGATGGAACTGTTATTGTGAAATCAGTTGCACGTGAAGCAGGAGACCGTTCTAAAATTAGTGTATACTCTGAAAATCCAGATATAGATGCAGTGGGAGCTTGTGTAGGCGCAAAAGGTTCACGTGTTGAAGCGGTTGTTGAAGAATTAGGTGGAGAAAAAATCGATATTGTCCAATGGAATGAAGATCCAAACGTTTTTGTACGTAATGCTTTAAGCCCATCACAAGTTTTAGAAGTTATTGTTGATGAAGATAACCAATCTACTGTAGTGGTAGTACCTGATTATCAATTATCATTAGCTATTGGTAAACGTGGACAAAATGCGCGCTTAGCTGCTAAACTTACAGGATGGAAAATTGATATTAAATCTGAAACAGATGCTCGCGAAGCAGGGATTTATCCTGTAATTGAATCTGAAGAAAAAGCTGATGAAATAGTATTTTCTGAAGATAAAGATATTGAAATTGATGACATCAATTTAGAAGAAACAAACTTAACAACAGCTGAATTATCAGCGGAAGTTGATGAAACTTCAAATGAAGCACAAGACGCTTCAGATAATAAAGAAGAACATTAATACGTTTAAGCATGTGGGGTGAGTAGTAAATGAAGAAGAAGAAAATTCCAATGCGCAAATGCATCATCACGAATGAAATGCGTCCTAAAAAAGACATGATTCGAGTAGTAATTAATAAAGAAGGCGAAATTTTCGCTGATGGTACTGGAAAACAACAAGGTAGAGGTGCATATGTTTCAAAAGATGTTAAAAGCGTAGAAGATGCTCAAAAAAATGGTGTACTCGAGAAGTATTTTAATGAAAGTCCTGAAAAATTAGATCCTGTATATAAAGAAGTAATTCGATTAATTTATAGAGAAGAGATTCCTAAATGACAAAAGAACAGATATTTAATTTTTTAGGCTTAGCGATGAGAGCTAGAAAAGTTAAAGTTGGAGAATCAGTACTCATATCAGAAATAAAAAAACGTAATATTAAGCTTGTGATTTTATCTACTGATGCTTCAGATAACGCTAAAAAGAATATAAAGAATAAATGTGACACATATCATGTTCCATTTAGAGTTTTCGGTACGAGAGTAGAATTAGGACAATCATTAGGCAAAGAAGAACGTGTAAATGTTGGCGTAACAGATTCAGGTTTTGCCAAAAAACTTATGTCGATGATTGATGAATATTGTAAGGAGTGATTATATGAGTAAAAAGAGAATTTACGAATATGCGAAAGAAGTAAATGTTAAAAGTAAAGAGATTATAGATGAGTTAAAGAAAATGGACGTTGAAGTATCCAATCACATGCAAGCATTAGAAGATGACCAAATTAAGATGCTTAATAAAAAGTTCAAATCATCAAAAAATGAAGAAAATAAAAAACAAAACACTCAAAATAATCACCAAAAACAGCAAAATAAAAAAGATAATAATCAAAACAAATCTAATTCAAAGAAAAAAAACAATAAAAATAGCAAAAACAATAAAAACAACAAAAATAATAAAAAAGGTAAGAATAACAAACCTGCTGCTGAACCCAAAGAAATGCCTTCAAAAATCACGTACGAGGAAGGTATTACAGTAGGAGAACTTGCTGATAAATTAAATATCGAATCATCTGGCATTATTAAAAAATTATTCTTATTAGGTATTGTTGCTAACATTAACCAATCATTAGATGAAGAAACATTAGAACTTATCGCAGATGATTATGGTGTTGAAATTGAAAAAGAAGTTGTTGTTAACGAAGAAGACCTAACAACTTATTTTGATGATGAAGAAGACGATCCAGATGCAATCGAACGACCAGCAGTTGTGACAATTATGGGACACGTTGACCATGGTAAAACAACATTACTAGACTCAATTAGAAATACTAAAGTAACAGCAGGAGAAGCAGGTGGTATCACACAACACATTGGTGCATATCAAATTGAAAATAATGGTAAAAAAATAACTTTCTTAGATACCCCTGGACATGCAGCGTTCACAACAATGCGTGCACGTGGTGCTCAAGTAACAGATATCACTATTTTAGTAGTAGCAGCAGATGATGGCGTTATGCCTCAAACAATTGAAGCAATTAACCATGCTAAAGAAGCGGATGTACCAACAATTGTTGCGGTCAACAAAATTGATAAACCAACTGCAAATCCAGATCGAGTGATGCAAGAGTTAACTGAATATGGTTTAATTCCAGAAGATTGGGGCGGCGACACAATCTTTGTACCACTTTCAGCATTAAATAGTGATGGTATTGATGACTTATTAGAAATGATTGGTTTAGTTGCCGAAGTACAAGAATTAAAAGCTAATCCTGACAAGCAAGCAGTAGGTACTGTTATTGAAGCAGAATTAGATAAATCACGTGGGCCAGCTGCGTCATTATTAGTTCAAAATGGTACGTTACATGTAGGTGATTCAATTGTAGTTGGCAATACGCATGGTCGTGTAAGAGCTATGGTAAATGATTTGGGTCAAAGAATTAAAACAGCTGGACCTTCTACACCGGTTGAAATTACTGGTATTAACGATGTACCTCAAGCAGGTGACCGCTTCGTTATTTTCAAAGATGAAAAACAAGCGCGTCGTATTGGTGAAGCTCGTCATGAAGCAAGTGTGATTCAACAACGTCAAGAAAGTAAAAATGTTTCATTAGACAATTTATTCGAACAAATGAAACAAGGAGAAATGAAAGATCTTAATGTCATTATTAAAGGTGATGTACAAGGTTCTGTAGAAGCTTTAGCTGCATCTCTTATGAAAATTGATGTTGAAGGCGTAAATGTTCGTATTATTCATACAGCTGTAGGGGCAATCAATGAATCAGATGTTACATTAGCTAATGCCTCAAATGGTATTATTGTTGGATTTAATGTACGTCCTGATGCAGGTGCGAAACGTGCAGCAGAAGCTGAAAATGTTGATATGCGTCTTCATAGAGTCATCTACAATGTTATAGAAGAAATTGAATCAGCGATGAAAGGTTTATTAGATCCTGAATTTGAAGAACAAGTTATCGGACAAGCTGAAGTACGTCAAACATTCAAAGTTTCAAAAGTTGGAACAATTGCCGGTAGTTACGTAACTGAAGGTAAAATTACTCGTAACGCAGGCGTACGTGTCATTCGTGATGGTATCGTTCAATTCGAAGGTGAACTTGATACGTTAAAACGTTTTAAAGATGACGCTAAAGAAGTATCACAAGGTTACGAATGTGGTATTACAATTGCAAACTTTAATGACATTAAAGAAGGCGACATTATTGAAGCATTCGAAATGGTAGAAATTGAAAGATAACTCATTTGTAAAGAGCTGAAGTGTATATGATATAGGTAGACACTTTAGCCTTCTTTTCTAATCATATGTTAAATAATAAAGAGGTGACATATCCATGAGTAATATGAGAGCTGAACGTGTTGGCGAACAAATGAAAAAAGAAGTTATGGATATCATTAATAATAAAGTTAAAGATCCAAGAGTAGGATTTATTACTATTACTGACGTTGAATTAACAAATGATTTATCACAAGCCAAAGTTTTCTTAACAGTGCTTGGTAATAAGAAGGAAGTTAATGATACGTTTAAAGCTTTAGATAAAGCAAAAGGATTCATTAAATCTGAGCTAGGTTCAAGAATGAGATTACGTATAGTACCAGAGTTATTCTTTGAATATGATGAATCAATTGAATACGGTAATAAAATTGAAAAAATGATTCAAGATTTACACAAACAAGATAAATAATACTTTATCATTGTTATTAATCAGTGACATTCAATCAAATAACTTCAGAAAAAGAAATTTAGATGTAACATATAATGGGGGTAGGACGATAACATTTACATGAATTCAGTCCTACTCCTTTTTATATGATTAATACTGATAAAACATGGATAAGACATTAGATGATTTAATAATACATAGTGAGACATAATAAACTAAAGGGTGTGAAAAAATGTACAACGGTATATTACCAGTGTATAAAGAGCGTGGTTTAACCAGTCATGATGTTGTATTTAAACTTAGAAAAATCTTAAAAACTAAAAAGATAGGTCATACTGGAACATTAGATCCTGAAGTTTCAGGTGTACTACCTATCTGTATAGGGACAGCAACAAGAGTGAGCGACTATGTCATGGATATGGGGAAATCTTATCAAGCAACCATTACATTAGGTGAAAGTACGACAACTGAAGATCAAACTGGAGAAGTAATAGAAAAAGTAAATATAGCGGCGAATACGATTACTTCTATAGAAGTTGATCGTGTTTTAGAAGAATTTAAAGGAGTAATAGAGCAGATTCCTCCAATGTATTCCTCTGTAAAAGTAAATGGAAAAAAATTATATGAATATGCTAGAAAAGGAGAAACTATTGAACGGCCAAAACGACAAGTTAAAATTGATGAAATTGAACGAATATCTGATTTAACATTTATAGAACAAACATGTCATTTTGATATAAAAGTAACGTGTGGAAAAGGTACCTATATCAGAACGTTAGCAACAGATATTGGCAAAGCTTTAGGCTATCCTGCTCATATGTCGTTGTTAACTCGTATAAATGCGGGTGGATTTAATATAAATGAGAGTTTATCACTTGAAAAAATTTCTGAATTACATGAGCATGAAACATTACAACATTATCTATTTCCTATAGAATATGGTTTGAAAAGTTTACAACATGTAGTCATTGATGATGACACTTTAAAGTATAAAATCTTAAATGGTCAAAAACTCCTAAAAAAAGATTTTACTCTATCATTAGAAAAGCAATTTGTGTTTATTGATAAGATAAGTGAAAAAGCATTAGCCATTTATGAACATCATCCTAACAAAATTAACGAAATAAAGCCTAAAAAAGTATTTAATTAAAGGAGCCTTTGATTGATATGAAAGTGATAGAAATAACACATCCAATACAAAATGAACAACTCATAAAAGAAGATGTTGCAATGGCATTTGGTTTTTTTGACGGTATGCATCGTGGTCACAGTAAAGTATTTGAAGCATTAGATATACGTGCAAAAGAAAAAAATTTAAAAAAGGCAGTAACAACATTTGATCCGCATCCATCAGTAGTATTAAATCCTGAACGTAAACGTACAGATTACTTAACGCCACTATCTGATAAATTAGAAATGATAGAACAGCATGATATTGATTATTGTATTGTTATCAATTTCTCATCACGTTTTGCTAACGTCACAGCTGAAGAGTTTATCAAAGACTATATTATTAATAATCATGTTAAAGAAGTTGTTGCAGGATTTGATTTTACATTTGGTAAATTTGGTAAAGGAAATATGGCCGTGTTAAATGAAATAGATGAATTTAATACTACAATAGTCGGTAAATTAGATTTAGATTCTGAAAAAATTTCAACAACATCAATTAGACAAGCGTTACATGAAGGCAATCTACAAAAAGCTAATGATGAATTAGGTCATTTATATCGAATTAAAGGTACAGTTGTTCAAGGAGAAAAAAGAGGTCGAACAATCGGTTTTCCAACAGCTAATGTCCAACCTAGCGATGATTATGTACTTCCTAAAAAAGGGGTATATGCGGTAAGTATTGAAATAGGTGCCGAACACAAAATATATCGTGGGGTAGCTAACGTAGGTGTTAAGCCGACATTCCACGATCCATCTAAAGCAGAAGTGGTGATAGAGGTGAATATTTTTGATTTTGAAGAAAATATTTATGGAGAACGTGTAATCGTATATTGGCACCATTATTTAAGACCAGAGGTAAAATTTGATGGTATAGATGCTTTAGTCAGTCAAATGAATGATGATAAAGAACGTGCAAAATATCTTTTAGCAGTTGATTTTGGTGATGATGTATCGTATAATATTTAAAGTTGAGTTTTTGAAAAACTTATTACTATTGAATCCTTTATCTTGGCAGGTTGAAACTCCGACGCCTTGCTCAGATTAAGGTGTAAACAAAAATTAGGAGGAATTTAATTATGGCTATTACTCAAGAACGTAAAAATGAAATTATTAAAGAATATCGTGTACACGAAACAGATACTGGTTCACCAGAAGTACAAATCGCTGTTTTAACTGCAGAAATCACTGCATTAAATGAACACTTACGTGAACACAAAAAAGATCACCATTCACGCCGTGGATTATTAAAAATGGTTGGTCGTCGTAGACATTTATTAAACTACTTACGTAGTAAAGATATTCAACGTTACCGTGAATTAATTAAATCATTAGGTATTCGTCGTTAATTTTAAATATATTGAAGGGAAAGCACCATTTAGATTGGTACTTTCCTTTTTTGTATTTTTATCATAAACACTAATATAAAAATATATAAATAAATGATATGATGTAAGTATTAGATTTCAGAGAGGAGATTCATAATGTCTCAAGAAAAGAAAGTGTTCAAAACTGAATGGGCTGGAAGATCGTTAACGATTGAGACAGGTCAATTAGCGAAACAAGCTAATGGTGCAGTTTTAGTACGTTATGGTGATACTGTTGTATTATCTACAGCAGTTGCTTCTAAAGAGCCACGTGATGGTGATTTTTTCCCCTTAACAGTTAACTATGAAGAAAAAATGTATGCGGCTGGTAAAATTCCAGGTGGATTTAAAAAACGCGAAGGTCGTCCTGGAGATGAAGCGACACTTACTGCACGTTTAATTGATAGACCAATTAGACCATTATTCCCTAAAGGTTATCGACATGACGTTCAAATTATGAATACTGTATTAAGTGCGGACCCAGACTGCTCCCCAGAAATGGCAGCAATGATTGGATCGTCAATGGCATTGAGCGTGTCTGATATTCCATTCCAAGGACCAATTGCCGGTGTTAATGTAGGATATATTGATGGAACATACGTGATTAATCCAACACTTGAACAAAAAGAAGTATCTCGTTTAGATTTAGAAGTTGCTGGTCATAAAGATGCTGTAAATATGGTTGAAGCAGGTGCGAGTGAAATTACAGAACAAGAAATGCTTGAAGCGATTTTCTTTGGTCATGAAGAGATAAAACGTTTAGTTGCTTTCCAAGAAGAAGTTGTTGAGCATATTCAACCTGTAAAAAAAGAATTTATTCCCGTTGAACGTGATGAAGAATTAGTACAACGAGTAAAATCTTTAACGGAAGAAAAAGGATTAAAAGAAACTGTATTAACATTTGACAAACAACAACGTGATGAAAATTTAGATGCACTTAAAGCAGAAATCGCTACTGAATTTGTAGACGAAGCGGACCCAGAAAATGAGTTGCTTATCGATGAAGTATATGCAATCTTAAATGATTTAGTAAAAGAAGAAGTTCGTCGATTAATTGCAGATGAAAAAATTAGACCTGATGGACGTAAACCAGATGAAATTCGTCCGCTTGAATCAGAAGTTGGTTTATTACCACGTGCACATGGTTCTGGATTGTTTACCCGTGGACAAACTCAAGCATTATCTGTACTTACTTTAGGAGCATTAGGAGACTATCAACTTATTGATGGATTAGGACCTGAAATTGAAAAACGTTTTATGCACCACTATAATTTTCCTAATTTCTCAGTAGGTGAAACGGGTCCAGTAAGAGCGCCAGGTCGTCGTGAAATTGGTCACGGTGCACTAGGTGAAAGAGCGCTTAGATATATCATTCCTGACACTACAGAGTTTCCTTACACAATTCGTATTGTGAGTGAAGTATTAGAGTCAAATGGCTCATCTTCACAAGCTTCAATTTGTGGATCAACATTAGCGTTAATGGATGCTGGTGTACCTATTAAAGCTCCAGTAGCCGGTATTGCTATGGGTCTTGTCACTCGTGAAGATAGTTATACAATTTTAACTGATATTCAAGGTATGGAAGATGCCTTAGGTGATATGGACTTCAAAGTTGCTGGAACTAAAGAGGGTATTACTGCGATTCAAATGGATATCAAAATTGATGGTTTAACACGTGAAGTGATTGAAGAAGCTCTTGAACAAGCTCGTCAAGGTCGTTTAGCAATTATGGATCATATGTTACAAACAATCGATCAACCACGTAGTGAATTAAGTGCATATGCACCTAAGGTAGAAATTATGCATATCAAACCTGAAAAAATTCGTGATGTCATTGGTCCAGGTGGTAAAAAAATTAATGAAATTATTGACGAAACTGGCGTTAAGTTAGATATTGAGCAAGATGGTACTATCTTTATTGGCGCTGTTGATCAAGAAATGATAAATAGAGCTCGAGAAATTATTAATGAAATTACACGCGAAGCTGAAGTGGGCCAAGTATATCATGCAAAAGTAAAGCGTATTGAAAAATATGGTGCTTTTGTAGAATTATTCCCAGGTAAAGATGCTTTATTACACATTTCTCAAATTTCTAAAGATAGAATAAATAAAGTTGAAGACGTTTTAAAAATCGGTGATACGATTGAAGTTAAAATTACAGAAATTGATAAACAAGGCCGTGTAAATGCGTCTCATAAAGTTTTAGATGAATAAATGATTGAAGTTAAGGTTAGGACAAGATGAAGTCCTAACCTTCTTTATATATATAAAGAATGGTTTTATGAAAGTATATATTTTTTATTAAAGGTCTTTTACTCCTTAGTTACAACACACTTTAATAGTGTACATCCTTCGTAAATTAAATTATAATAAATTATGAGTTTATATGGACGGGAATTAATTATAGGAGGTAACATTTTGAGTTTAGTAAAGAAAAAGAATGACGATATTCGCATTATTCCACTTGGGGGCGTAGGCGAAATCGCTAAAAATATGTATATCGTCGAAGTAGATGATGAGATGTTTATGTTAGATGCGGGATTAATGTTTCCTGAAGATGAGATGTTAGGAGTAGATATTGTTATTCCTGACATCCAATATGTAGTAGAAAACAAAGATAAATTAAAAGGGATATTTTTAAGCCATGGCCATGAACATGCAATTGGTGCAGTGAGTTATATTTTAGAGCAAGTTGATGCACCAATTTATGGATCAAAACTTACTTTAGCTTTAGTTAAAGAAAGTATCAAAGAAAGAAATATAAAGAAAAAAGTACGATATTATACTGTGAATCATGATTCAGTGATGAGATTTAAAAACGTCAATATTACTTTCTTTAATACATCACATAGTATTCCAGATAGTTTAGGTATCTGTATTCATACTTCATACGGTTCAATTGTATATACAGGTGAATTTAAATTTGACCAAAGTTTACAAGGACATTATGCTCCTGATATGAAACGTATGGCTGAAATTGGAGAAGAAGGTGTTTTTGCTTTGATTAGTGATTCAACTGAAGCAGAAAAACCTGGTTATAATACTCCAGAAAATGTCATAGAATCGCATATTTATGATGCATTTGCTAAAGTAAAAGGACGCTTAATTGTTTCATGCTATGCATCGAATTTTATTAGAATTCAACAAGTATTAAATGTTGCTAGTAAATTAAATCGTAAAGTATCTTTCTTAGGAAAATCTCTTGAAAGTTCATTTAATACTGCACGAAAAATGGGATATTTTGATATTCCTAAAGATTTATTGCTTCCAATCAATGAAGTTGAAAATTATCCTAAAAATGAAGTCGTTATTATAGCAACAGGTATGGAAGGCGAACCTATTGAAGCGTTAAGTCAAATGGCCCAACATAAACATAAAATTTTAAATATTGAAGAGGGCGATTCAGTTTACTTAGCCATCACTGCTTCAGCAAATATGGAAGTTATTATAGCCAATACGTTAAATGAACTTGTTCGAGCAGGTGCACATATTATTCCAAATAATAAAAAAATTCATGCCTCTAGTCATGGTTGTATGGAAGAATTAAAAATGATGATTAATATTATGAAACCTGAATACTTTATTCCTGTTCAAGGTGAATTTAAAATGCAAATTGCTCATGCAAAATTAGCAAATGAAGCAGGTGTTGCACCTGAAAAGATTTTCCTTGTCGAAAAAGGTGATGTGATTCATTTTGATGGCTCACACATGGTATTAAATGAAAAAGTAAATTCAGGTAATATTCTTATCGATGGTATAGGTGTAGGAGACGTTGGAAATATTGTGTTAAGAGATCGTCATCTTCTTGCAGAAGATGGTATCTTTATTGCAGTAGTAACATTAGACCCTAAAAATAGACGTATAGCTGCTGGACCTGAAATTCAATCACGCGGATTCGTTTACGTACGTGAAAGTGAAGAATTAATGAAAGAAGCGGAAGATAAAGTTCGAGAAATTGTGGAAGCTGGACTACAAGAAAAACGCATTGAATGGTCTGAAATTAAACAAAATATGCGCGACCAAATTAGCAAGCTTTTATTTGAAAGTACAAAACGTCGCCCAATGATTATTCCAGTTATTTCTGAAATTTAAGAGACATACATTTAATAAAGAGGTCGGGACAATATCACTTTTATAAAATAATTAAAAATATAAACGTTTATCATTCTTATTTATAGATTCATTGATGTATTAAATTGAAAGTATATAAAAGATAAGACATTTACCCTAACTTTTATAGTGAACTCTATAAATTTAAAAGATGATTTGACTCATTTATTTTTAATTATTTTAAAATGGGCTTAAGAGTCTATGTGATATATATTGTCTCAACCTCTTTCATACTTTTAACTCTAAAACATAACTTACATTTTTTTATATTTTTGAAAATGTCATTATTATAATTAAAAATAAAAGAAGGTGTAACATTTGCCACGAACTAAGAAAAAAACAACGACTAGAAAAACCAATTCAAAGACGAAAACGAAAGCACGCCAATCTAAAAAGAAAAAGCAACAAAAAACAGATAGTTCTATAAGGTATATTATTACTATTATAATTGTGATTATATCTATTTTAGGAATATTTCAATTAGGGCTTGTTGGTAGAATGATTGATAGCTTTTTCAATTATTTATTTGGCGCAAGTCGTTACCTTACATATATTTTAGTAAGTTTAATTACAATTTATATTGCAATGCAAAGACATTTTCCAAAAACTCGTCGTACGTTCGGTCTCATTTTATTACAATTTGTATTACTGATTGTTTCTCAACTCATTTATTATTTTTCTAAAGGAGAAGTTGCGAAAAGAGAACCGGTATTGTCTTACGTCTATAAATCTTATGAACATACTCATTTTCCAAATTTCGGTGGAGGTATTATAGGTTTTTATTTATTAAAATTATTTGTACCTTTAATCTCTATTGCTGGGATTATCATTGTGACTTTGATTTTACTGATATCAAGTTTTATCCTATTACTAAAATTACATCATAGAGATGTGGCGAGAAGCACAATTGATTATTTTAAACGTTCTACTCAGAGTGCCTCATCTACTTTAAAAGAAAAAAGAGAAGCAAATAAAATTAGAAGAGAAGAACGATTACGTGAAAAAGAAGAACAGCGTCAAGCATTGGCACACCAAAGAGAATTAGAAGAACAACAAAGGAAAGATGAAGTCATGAAAGATGTGAGTGACTTCCCAGAAGTGAAACAGCAACATGAAGATATTCCTATATATAGCCATCATGCAGCAACGGATGAAGAAAAAGTACGACCTAAACGTAAAAAACGTCAATTTGACATGGACCATCAAGATAAAGAACCTACTCATATGTCTTCATCAAATTCTATGAAAAAAGATAAAATAAAACACGTCTCTAATGATAACGATACGAATAATAGTTCAATCATAGAAGCGGGAGAAGTTGGCAATGTAGCCTATCACATTCCTCCTTTATCATTACTTAAACAGCCAACAAAACAAACGACAACTTCAAGAGCTGAAGTACAACGTAAAGGTCAAATATTAGAATCAACCATGAAAAATTTTGGAGTTAATGCTAAAGTGACTCAAATTAAAATTGGACCGGCTGTCACTCAATATGAAGTTCAACCTGCTCAAGGTGTTAAAGTAAATAAAATCGTTAATTTACATAACGATATAGCTTTAGCACTTGCTGCGAAAGACATTCGTATTGAAGCGCCTATACCTGGACGTTCAGCTGTAGGTATTGAGGTTCCAAATGATAAAATTTCTTTAGTTACGCTAAAAGAAGTTTTAGAATCTAAGTTTCCAGCAAAAAATAAATTAGAAGTCGGTTTAGGACGAGACATCTCCGGAGAACCAATGACTATTGAATTGAATGAAACACCTCACTTATTAGTGGCTGGTTCTACAGGTAGTGGTAAGTCAGTATGTATTAACGGTATTATTACGAGCATTTTATTAAACGCTAAGCCACACGAGGTAAAATTAATGTTAATTGATCCAAAAATGGTAGAATTAAATGTATATAATGGTGTTCCACATTTATTAATACCCGTAGTAACAAATCCTCATAAAGCATCACAAGCATTAGAGAAAATTGTAGCTGAAATGGAACGTCGTTATGATTTATTTCAACATTCGTCTACTAGAAACATTGAAGGATACAATCAATTTATAAGACGTCAAAATGAAGAACTTGATGAAAAGCAATCAGAACTTCCTTATATCGTTGTCATTGTTGATGAATTGGCAGATTTAATGATGGTGGCAGGAAAAGAAGTTGAAAATGCAATACAGCGTATTACACAAATGGCTCGTGCAGCGGGTATACATTTAATTGTAGCAACACAACGTCCTTCTGTAGATGTTATCACGGGTATTATTAAAAATAATATTCCTTCAAGAATTGCATTTGCTGTAAGTTCACAAACAGATTCTAGAACAATCATAGGCTCTGGAGGAGCAGAGAAATTATTAGGTAAAGGTGACATGCTTTATGTTGGTAATGGTGAGTCTACACAGACACGTGTTCAAGGTGCATTTTTAAGTGATCAAGAAGTACAAGAAGTTGTAAATTATGTAGTTGAACAACAAAAAGCAAATTACGTAAAAGAAATGGAACCTGACGCACCTGTAGAAAAATCAGAAATGAAAAGTGAAGATGCACTATATGATGACGCATACGCTTTTGTAATTGAGAAACAAAAAGCAAGTACGTCGCTTTTACAAAGACAATTCAGAATTGGATATAATCGTGCATCAAGATTAATGGACGATTTAGAGAGAAATAATGTTATTGGTCCACAAAAAGGCAGTAAACCAAGACAAGTTTTAATAGATTTTGAGAATGAAGAGGTGTGAGTATGACGGAATTAAACTCAGTTTTTAAAGTAAAAGAATATATTTTTAAAAAAATAAAAAATCATTCTTTGAAACCTGGTGATAAACTTCCTAGTAATTTATCTATTGCTAGAGAAGTTAACGTTAAAACAGATGATGTCTATGAAGCGATTGGAGAACTTATTATTGAACAAGTTTTAACTGATAATTTTGAAGAAGGAACAAGTATAAAGGCTCTACGTCCCTTTTATTATCCTTTAAATAAATTATTTAGTATTAGTGAAATGATTAAAAAAGCGGGATATGAAGCAAGTACAGAATATTTAAGTTTAGAGCAACAACCCGCTTCTTTATTAGATGCAAAAATGTTAGATATTGAAGATAAACAGCCTATAACAATTATTGAAAGACTACGTACTGCGAATCATCAACCAGTTATTTATTGTTTAGATAAGATTGCTGAGCATCATTTAACTTGTACCGAATATCAAGAAAGTGATGGTTCGATGCTTAATGCAATTGAACTTAATACTGGTCATAAGGTAGCTTCTGCTGAAACTGAAATTGAAGCAATCAGTTATGAACCTCATATTTCTAGCATATTGAATGCTGAACCACATGAGGGATTAATGTTATTAAAGGTTGTACATTATGATGAAATGGGTAAACCTATTTTATATTCATTAAATTATATAAAAAGTAGCCTAGTGAAGTTTAAATTAACACGCACAAAAATTTAATAACAGGTAAAGGAGTGATTGATTATTTTGAAACAACATACTAATCATCAAATACATATTGATGTTCTTCCGACTGAGAAATTTAAAACAACGATGATCACATTTAAATTTATGGCACCACTTGATTACGAAACAATTACTGCTCGTTCATTACTAAGTAAAGTATTGGTTCGTGCCACAAAAAAATGGCCAACAGATAAAACATTTAATCAACAATTATCAGAGCTTTATGGGGCTTATATTAATAGCTTTGTTTCTAAATTTAAAGATAAACATGTCATTACTATTTCTTTAGAAATTGTAAATGAACGTTATCTTAAAGATACTACACCATTATTTGAAAAAGGTTTAAATTTATTAAAAGAAGTCATCATGAATCCACTTGTTGAGAACAATTCATTCAACTCTACATTTGTTACTCAAGAAAAATCATTATTACATAAAAAAATAGAAGCGATGATTGACAATAAAGCGCAATATTCATTTATTAATTTATTAAAATATATGTTCAAAAATGAAGCTTATCGTTATTTGGCTATAGGTCAAATAGAAAATATTGCGCGTATTACAAATGAAAGTTTGTATGATACATATAAATCTATGATAAATAATGACATGTGTTCAGTGTATGTAGTGGGAAATGTAAATAAAAAAGAAGTTACATCACTTATAGAAAATTCATTTAGTCTTAGCTCAACTACGTTTGACTTTAATCATAATGTAAATACTGACTGTAACGCCCAATCTACTGAAACAATCATTGAAAAAGATACCGTCGACCAAGCTAAATTAAATTTAGGTTATCGTTTTCCAACTCATTATGGGAATGAAGATTACTATGCACTTGTCGTATTAAATACTATGTTTGGCGGTGATCCTTCTTCAGTACTATTTAATGAAGTACGTGAAAAACAAAGTCTAGCTTATTCTATTCATTCACAATTAGATGGAAAAAATGGCTATTTATTTGTATTAAGTGGTGTATCTGTTGAAAAATACGATACTGCAAAAAACACAATTATTGAAGAATTCGAGAAGTTTAAAGTAGGGGAATTCTCTGAAGAAAAATTAGCATTAGCTAAAAAAATTATCATTTCACAACGACAAGAAATTGCAGATAGACCTAAAGGTATTATTGAAGTTATGCAAAATCAACTACTTTTGAATCAACCTCAATCAGATAAAGAATACATGGAGTTAATTAATAAAGTGACTAAAGAAGATGTCGTTAAAATGGCAAACCAAGCCTATTTAGATACGATATATGTATTAACGAAAGGAGGTCAATCATAGTGCAAGAACAATATTATGAATTAATTGATGAACGCGTCTATAAACATGAACTAAATAATGGATTACGCTTATTTGTAATTCCTAAAAAAGGATTTCAAAAAACATATGTGACCTATACAACTCAATTTGGTTCGTTGGATAATACATTTAAACCTCATCATAAAGATCAATATGTGACTGTACCAGATGGAGTAGCACATTTTTTAGAGCATAAGTTATTTGAAAAAGACGATGATGAAGATTTATTTACTGCATTTGCCAATGATAATGCTCAAGTCAATGCATTTACAAGTTTTGATCGTACGAGTTATTTGTTTAGTGCAACTGATCAAGTTGAACGTAATATTCTACGTTTACTTGATATGGTAGAAACACCCTATTTTTCAAAAGAAACAGTAGATAAAGAAAAAGGAATTATTGCTGAAGAAATTAAAATGTATCAAGAACAACCAGGATATAAAATTATGTTCAATACATTACGCGCAATGTATCATCATCATCCAATTAAAGTAGATATCGCAGGTAGTGTTGAAAGTATTTATAGTATTACTAAAGATGATTTATACTTATGTTATGAAACGTTTTATCATCCATCCAATATGGTATTATTTGTCGTAGGAGATGTGGATCCTAAACATATTTGTAATGTTATTGAAGAACATGAAAATCGTCGTCATAAAACAAATCAACCTTCTATCCAAAGAGGAGCAATAAAAGAACCAAATGAAGTAGTTCAATCATTTGTATCTGAAAAAATGAAATTACAGTCTCCCCGTTTAATGTTAGGGTTTAAAAATGAACCTTTGGATGAAGCACCTGAGAAATATGTTCAAAGAGATTTAGAAATGACTTTATTTTTTGAACTCGTATTCGGTGAAGAAACAGATTTCTATCAATCTCTTCTTAATGATGATTTAATTGATGATTCATTTGGATATCAATTTGTTCTTGAACCTACTTATAGTTTCTCAATTATTACAAGTGCTACTCATGAACCAGATCAATTAAAAGATAGGTTACTTACTGAATTAAAGAAATATAGAGGAAACTTAAAAGATTCAGAAGCGTTTGAATTATTGAAGAAGCAGTTTATTGGCGAATTTATCTCTAGTTTGAATTCCCCAGAATATATTGCAAATCAATATGCAAAATTGTATTTTGAGGGCGTAAGTGTATTTGATATGTTAGATATTGTAGAGAATATCACTTTAGATAGTATTAATGAAACTGCCAAACAATATCTAAATATTGACCGTCTTGTTGATAGCCGTTTGGAGATAGATTAAATATGAAAGCATTAGTATTTGGTGGTTCAGGTAGTATTGGTAGTGCGATTGTAGATCGTTTATTAAAAGATGGATATGAAGTAATACTTCAATATTATCAATCTGATATCTCATCCTTAGAAAAAAAGTATAAAGGTGAAGCCGTAGAATTTATTCAAATGGATTTGACTCATGATATTGATTTTAATGATATATTTAGTCATATAAAACATTTAGACTGTTTAATTTATAGTAGTGGTACATCATTATATGGGATGTTACAAGATATGAAAGATAAAGAGATAGATGAATGTTATCATATTCATGTTAAACAGTTAATTCGATGCTGTCGATATTTCATAGACATATTGAGAAAAAGTACAAATGGTAGAATTATTGTTATCTCATCAATTTGGGGTGAGACGGGAGCAAGTATGGAAACTATTTATTCAGCAATGAAAAGTGCTCAAATTGGATTTGTAAAGGCTCTCAGTCAAGAGCTAGCATTGACGAATGTCACTGTGAATGCTATAGCACCTGGTTTTGTTTCAGGACGTATGGCTAAAGCATTCAGTGATGAAGACAAAGCTGTTATCTTATCTGAACTACCACAACAAAGAATGATAGCTCCACAAGAAGTAGCACACGTGTGCGCTTATTTATGCCATCCTAATGCTAAGAGTATTACAGGAACAGTCCAAAAGGTTAATGGTGGTTGGTATATTTAAAAAGTATCCTAAATTTTAAATGCAGATTTGACGATTCGTTTTTTATAATCAATGATATAATAAATTTAATTATATAAGGGGAATATTTCAAATTGTATTTAAACAAGGGGTGGTTAGATGACTGTTGCTAAAAAAAGGGAATGGTATTTAGAATACGAGATAATTGTTAATCGAGCTGGACTTTTAGGAGACGTATCGAGTTTACTTGGTATGTTAGGAATTAGTATTATTACTATAAATGGTGTTGATCAAGGGCGTCGTGGATTACTTATTAAGACAGATAGTCTTGAAAAAGTCACACGTTTTGAAAATATTATTCATGAATTGAAAGAAATAGAAATAACAAAGTTAAGAATTCCAGAGTTACGTGATCGTTTAGCAGTGCGTCATGGTCGCTATATTGAACAAGATGAAGGTGACAAAAAAACATTTCGTTTTGAACGTGAAGATTTAGGTTTACTTGTCGACTTTTTAGCAGAGTTATTTAAAGAAGATGGACATAAATTAATAGGTATTAGAGGGATGCCTCGTGTTGGAAAAACAGAATCGATTGTTGCAGGTAGTGTCTGTGCGCATAAACGATGGTTATTTATAAGTTCAACATTAATTAAACAGACAGTTCGTAGTTCTCTTATAAAAGGTGAATATGATGCTAATCATGTTTATATTATTGATGGTGCAGTAACTGCTAGAGAAACAAATCCTAAACATCAACAGTTAGTGGAAGAAGTGATGACTTTACCATCAATAAAAGTAGTTGAGCATCCAGATTTATTTATAGAAACAAATCAATATAGCATCGATGATTTTGATTATATTATTGAGCTACGTGAACATGAGAATCAAAAAATTGAATATGATCATATGAAACAACAAGTTAAACAACAAGCAATTAAAAGCAAAAACACATTAGATTTTGGAGAAGATGTGTTTGGCGGTGGCTTCGGTTTTTTTGAGTAATAAGGGTGGAGGCGTCAAACGTGAAAACAATTGGTGAAACCTTAAAAGGTAGAAGAGAAAGATTAGGAATGACATTAACAGAATTAGAACAACGTACACAATTAAAGCGAGAAACGTTAAAATATATTGAAGAGAATAAATTTGATCAACTTGCCAAAGTGGATTACGCTGAAGGATTTATTAGACGTTATGCAAGTGTAGTTAATATGGATGTAAATCAACTCATTAAAGTGCATCATGAAGAAATTCCTAATCACCACAATCAACTCGATACACTTTTACATCATTATCGACACAACGAAGTGCCCGAATATCGTACTAAAAATAAAGAACCTATTCAATTATTGATTATGATTAGTATTGTTATAATTATTACTTTAATTATATGGGTGTTAGCAGTATTATTAATATAATTTACATATAAATTAAGAAATGAGGTATTAAAATGAATATACCTAACCAGATTACAGTTTTTAGAGTGATTTTGATTCCAGTATTTATATTATTTGCTCTAGTAAACTTTGGTTTTGGAAATGTGTCTGTATTAGGTGGCTATGACATAAGAATAGAGCAATTTATTGCTGCTATTATTTTTATTGTAGCTTCTTTAAGTGATTTTTTAGATGGTTATTTAGCAAGAAAATGGCAACTTGTGACAAATATGGGTAAGTTTTTAGATCCATTAGCGGATAAATTATTAGTTTCTAGTGCTCTTATTGTTATGGTTCAATTAGGTCTAACTAATTCAGTTGTAGCAATTATTATTATTGCTCGTGAATTTGCGGTTACAGGTTTACGTTTGCTTCAAATTGAACAAGGGTTTGTAAGTGCAGCAGGCCAATTAGGTAAAATTAAAACAGCTGTTACAATGGTAGCAATTATTTGGATTTTACTTGGTGATTTATTCTCAAATTGGATTGGATTCCAATTAGGACAAGTATTATTATATATTGGCGTATTCTTTACAATATTATCAGGAATTGAATATTTCTATAAAGGTAGAGATGTGTTTAAGCAATAAAAAGTATAATCAAATAAAGTGAAATGTAATGAGAGTCGCATAAAATGACTCTCATTTTTTTGAGTTATTTTTTAGATTATATAATAGATTAAGTATAAAATATGAATTAAGACTAAATAAGGGAGAGGGACATATGAATACATCTATCATAGCAGTAGGTTCAGAATTATTATTAGGCCAAATAGCAAATACAAATGGCCAATATTTATCAAAACTTTTCAATCAAATTGGAAAGAATATAGTTGAACATACAGTTATCGGTGATAATCCTGATCGTTTAGAATTCATTATTAGAGAAGGACTAAAAAGATTTGACACACTAGTGCTCACGGGTGGATTGGGTCCGACTAAAGACGATTTAACTAAACAAACAGTAGCAAAAGTATTAAATAAAAACTTAGTGACTAATGAAGAAGCATTAAATTATATTGAAGATTTTTTCAAAGAACAAGGGCAAGAAATGACATCTAATAATAAACAACAAGCACTTGTGATAGAGGGAGCGAAAGTATTGAAAAATCATTATGGTATGGCTCCAGGCATGTTTATTGAAATGAATGATAAAAAAGTAATTCTGTTACCTGGTCCTCCGAGTGAAATGCAACCTATGGCTAAAAATGAGTTGCTTCCATTACTTATAGATAATGACAATACTATTTTTTCAGAGCAACTTAGATTTGCAGGAATTGGAGAATCGAAAGTTGAAACAGAACTTATGAATTTAATTGAAAAACAAACGAATCCTACGATAGCTCCGTTAGCAGGGAAACACGAAGTATATATTAGATTAACAGCAAATGCTTCTACACAAAGCGAATGTAAAACATTGATTCAACCTATAAAAGAAGAAATTCTAGAACGAATTGGTCAATTTTATTATGGTTCAGATGACACATTGTTAGAACAATCTGTAATGGAACAAATGAATTCTACAGTAAGTATATATGACGGGGTAACTGATGGAGCGATTTATACTCGTTTAAAACGTTTTGATAAACAAAATATATTAAAAGGAATATTACCAGATAATGACATATTTTTAAATCATCATTCAAGTATTGAAATGCAATTAAGAGAGGCCACATCATATGTAAAAGATTTATATAAAACTGAAATGGGTATAGCAATATTACATGAGAAAGAGAATGTTTATCTAGCAATTAATACAAAAGATGATTTTAAAATGACTACATTTAAGATAACGCAATCAAGAAATATACTGCCCAACAGAAGTCAAAATTATGTATTAATAAGATTATTAAATTGGCACTAAAATGTACTTAAATTAAAAAAAAGTTATAATTTCAGGGCACATTTGTTCGATTTTTCGGATAGTGTTCTCTTTTTATGCGAACAAATATTCGCAAAATGCTTGTGTTTGAATATAGTTAAGAGTATAATATATATATAATATTAAATAGATAACTATCTCATATAGGAGGTTTCGCTTTGGATAATGATCGTCAAAAAGCTTTAGATACAGTTATAAAAAATATGGAAAAATCCTTTGGTAAAGGTGCAGTAATGAAATTAGGCGATAATAAAGGTCGTCGTGTATCTAGTGTATCAAGTGGTTCAGTTACTTTAGATAATGCACTAGGTGTAGGTGGTTATCCTAAAGGAAGAATTATTGAAATATATGGTCCTGAAAGTTCCGGTAAAACAACAGTAGCACTTCATGCTATTGCCGAAGTGCAAAAAAATGGAGGCGTTGCTGCGTTTATTGATGCTGAACATGCACTTGATCCAGTATATGCTGAAGCATTAGGTGTTGATATAGATAATTTATATCTTTCTCAACCTGACCATGGTGAGCAAGGTTTAGAGATAGCAGAAGCTTTCGTAAGAAGTGGAGCTGTTGACATTGTTGTTGTAGACTCAGTTGCTGCTTTGACTCCTAAAGCTGAAATTGAAGGTGAAATGGGAGATACACATGTTGGTCTTCAAGCACGTTTAATGTCTCAGGCTTTACGTAAACTTTCAGGTGCAATTTCAAAATCAAATACTACTGCTATATTTATTAACCAAATTCGTGAAAAAGTTGGAGTAATGTTTGGTAACCCAGAAACTACACCAGGTGGTAGAGCCTTAAAATTCTATAGTTCAGTACGTTTAGAAGTGCGTCGTGCAGAACAATTAAAACAAGGTCAAGATATTGTAGGTAACAGAACTAAAATTAAAGTTGTTAAAAATAAAGTAGCACCACCATTTAGAATTGCTGAAGTAGATATCATGTATGGTCAAGGTATTTCAAAAGAGGGAGAATTAATTGACTTAGGTGTAGAAAATGATATTGTCGATAAATCTGGCGCTTGGTACTCATATAATGGTGAGAGAATGGGTCAAGGTAAGGAAAATGTTAAAACATATCTTAAAGAAAACCCTCAAATTAAAGATGAAATCGATCGCAAATTACGTGAAAAATTAGGCATTTTCGATGGTGATGTTGAAGAAAATGAAGATAAATCATCACAAACATTATTCGATGAAGAATAATGTTGAATTTTTAATGCTTTAACTAGAATATACTTTTAATATATATTTAAAAATATTAAAATTATTTTGTGTGAGAGTGAATAATGAGTTCGAAATGAATTCAATGTCACTCTCTTTCTTTTATAAGTAGGTGTAGTGAAATTGAAGTGAAATTTCATATCTTGACACTACTGAGTACATAAACGTACAATTAATATGTATATTATTTATACAATTTATAAAAAATCATAGAGATTTTAATATACAAGCAAATACCTAGAAAAAGGAGGTGTTTATGTGAATTTATTAGACCTCCTACTCATTTTGCTGGGGATTATTCTAGGGGTTGTTGTAGGGTATTTTTTAGCCCGAAATATATTACATCAAAAGCAAATTCAAGCTAGACAAACTGCTAATGATATTATCAAACAAGGACAAAAAGAAGCAGATAATATCAAAAAAGAGAAATTATTAGAGGCAAAAGAAGAAAATCAAATTATTAGAGAACAAGTTGAAACAGAGCTACGTGAAAGACGTAGTGAGCTTCAAAGACAAGAAGCCCGAAATCTTCAAAAAGAGGAAAATTTAGATCGTAAATCAGAATTATTGGATAAAAAAGATGAGATTTTAGATCAAAAAGAATCCAAAATTGAAGAAAGACAACAACAAGTAGATGCAAAAGAGAGTAGTGTTCAGACGTTAATAATGAAGCATGAACAAGAATTAGAACGCATCTCCGGTCTCACTCAAGAGGAAGCAGTTAATGAACAACTTCATAGAGTGGAAGAAGAACTGTCACAAGATATTGCAGTACTTGTTAAGGAAAAGGAAAGAGAAGCAAAAGAAAAAGTTAACAAAACAGCAAAAGAATTGTTAGCTACTACTGTACAAAGATTAGCTGCTGATCATACAACGGAATCTACTGTTTCAGTAGTTAATTTACCAAATGATGAGATGAAAGGTCGAATTATTGGTAGAGAAGGTAGAAATATTCGTACTTTAGAAACGTTAACAGGTATCGACTTGATTATTGATGATACTCCTGAAGCAGTGATTTTATCTGGATTTGATCCTATTAGACGTGAAATCGCTAGGACTGCATTAGTGAATTTAGTCTCTGATGGAAGAATTCATCCAGGTCGTATCGAAGAAATGGTAGACAAAGCTAGAAAAGAAGTAGATGACATCATTAGGGATGCAGGTGAACAAGCAGCATTTGAAATCAATGTTCACAATATGCATCCAGATTTAGTGAAAATTTTAGGTCGTTTAAACTATAGAACAAGTTACGGCCAAAATGTCTTAAAACATTCTATGGAAGTCGCACATCTTTCTGGAATGTTAGCTGCTGAATTAGGCGAGGATGTTAGTTTAGCAAAAAGAGCTGGATTACTACATGATGTAGGTAAAGCAATTGATCATGAAGTTGAAGGTAGCCATGTTGAAATTGGTGTTGAATTAGCTAAAAAATACGGTGAAGTTGAAACTGTAATTAATGCGATTCATTCACATCATGGAGATGTTGAACCAACATCTATTATTTCAATTCTAGTAGCAGCTGCAGATGCATTATCGGCCGCACGTCCAGGAGCACGTAAAGAAACACTTGAAAATTATATTCGTAGATTAGAACGCTTAGAAACTCTTTCAGAAAGTTATGAAGGTGTTGAAAAAGCGTTCGCAATTCAAGCTGGTAGAGAGATTAGAGTTATTGTTTCTCCTGAAGAAATAGATGATTTAAAATCTTACCGATTAGCTAGAGATATAAAAAATCAAATTGAAGAAGAATTACAATATCCAGGACATATTAAAGTGACAGTTGTTAGAGAGACTAGAGCAGTAGAGTATGCGAAGTAATTTTTAAAATTAAATAGGAACTCACTGATTACTAAAAAACCTGAGACATATTTAAAATGTCTCAGGTTTTTTCATTATTTAAGTTGTAAATCTGTTTTTTTGATTTCAGAAAGAATTTCAGCTGTATCATAACAATTTGTAGCAATATTAGAATATCTTTCTGCTAAACGGTATGCGTTAATATATAATTCTAAGCTTTCTTTAGCCATATCTTCTGCATCTTCTGATTTTGATGGGTTTGCTTTTACAACTAGTTCTGCAAATTTTTCTGGATCGATATTAATTGACATCTAATTATACAACTCCTAAATTTTTATAATATTATAATAACATATGCTGTATGCATGCTAAAGTTAAGACTGTATAATTTTAAAAAATATGAAACTCTACCTTTAATTATATAGTTATTTCAATTACACTATATTGTGAGAGGATGAACATTAATGCGAATTTTATTTATTGGAGATATCGTAGGAAAAGTAGGTAGAAATGCCATTGCTGAATATTTGCCTAAATTAAAGCAAGCTTATAAGCCTACGTTGAGCATTGTTAATGCAGAAAATGCGGCTCATGGAAAAGGTTTAACTGAAAAATTATATAAACAATTGCTTAGAGATGGCGTGGATTTTATGACAATGGGGAATCATACTTATGGTCAAAGAGAGATTTATGACTTTATTGATGATGCTAAAAGAATGATAAGACCTGCTAATTTTCCGAGTGAAGCGCCAGGTGTTGGCATGCGTTTTATTCAGGTTAATGATATTAAAGTTGCCATCATTAACTTGCAAGGACGTTCATTTATGCAAGATATTGATGATCCTTTTAAAAAAGCAGATCAATTGATTGAAGAAGCTAAAAAAGAAACTAATTATATTTTTGTAGATTTTCATGCAGAAACTACTTCAGAAAAAAATGCAATGGGTTGGTATTTAGATGGAAGAGTCAGTGCTGTTGTAGGCACACATACTCATATTCAAACATCTGATGAGCGTATTTTGCCCAATGGTACAGGCTATATTACAGATGTAGGTATGACTGGTTATTATGATGGAATACTAGGAATTAATCGCGAGGAAGTTATTAAGCGTTTTATTACAAGTTTGCCACAACGACATGTAGTGCCTGATAATGGTAGAAGTGTACTTTCAGGTGTTATTATAGATTTAGATAAAAATGGAAGAACCAAACTCATAGAACGCATTTTAATCAATGAGGATCATCCTTTTGATAAATAGCGTATAGTCCATTAGTATGAATTTAAATAAAAGCCACTGTTGACATAGTAAGACGGTGGTTATTTTTGTTATGATTTAGTATGAATTAATTCCACAGGAGGCTAATGATATGAAACCACAAATATCATGGAAAGTGGGCGGACAACAAGGTGAAGGTATTGAGTCAACAGGAGAACTATTTGCTACTGCAATGAATCGAAAAGGTTATTATTTATATGGATATCGACATTTCTCAAGCCGAATTAAAGGCGGTCATACAAATAATAAAATAAGAGTCTCAACTTCTCCAGTTCATGCAATTAGTGATGATTTAGATATTTTAGTTGCATTTGATCAAGAGACAATTGAATTAAATCATCATGAAATGAGAGAAGATAGTATTATTATTGCAGATGCTAAAGCTAAACCTTCTAAACCAGATGATTGTCGTGCGCAACTTATTGAATTACCGTTAACATTAACAGCTAAAGAATTAGGTACTGCACTGATGAAAAATATGGTAGCGATTGGTGCAACTTGTGCAGTAATGAAATTAGATACAACACCTTTTGAAACGTTAATTACAAATATGTTTACTAAAAAAGGTCAAAAAGTTGTTGAAATGAATATAGAAGCGCTTCATCAGGGTTATGAGTTGATGAAGGATAAATTAGATACAGTAAATGGTGATTATTTACTAGAAGATAGTGAGGGCACACCACATTTATACATGATTGGTAACGATGCAATTGGATTAGGCGCGATTTCAGCTGGTTCAAGATTTATGGCAGCTTATCCAATTACGCCTGCTTCAGAAATTATGGAGTATATGATTGCAAATGTTCCAAAAGTAGGAGGTACTGTAGTACAAACTGAAGATGAAATTGCTGCAGCGAATATGGCAATTGGTGCGAACTATGCAGGAGTTAGAGCATTTACTGCGAGTGCAGGGCCAGGTTTATCTTTAATGATGGAAGCCATTGGTTTATCAGGTATGACTGAAACACCACTAGTTATTGTTAACACGCAACGTGGAGGCCCTTCAACTGGATTACCTACAAAACAAGAACAATCAGATTTAATGCAAATGATATATGGAACACATGGAGATATTCCTAAGATAGTAGTAGCACCAACTGATGCTGAAGATGCTTTTTATTTAACTATGGAAGCTTTTAATTTAGCTGAAGAATATCAATGTCCGGTTATCGTATTAAGCGATTTGCAATTGTCATTAGGTAAACAAACAGTAAAACAACTCGATTACAATAGAATTCAAATTAAACGTGGAGAGCTTATTCAATCAGATATTGAACGTGATGAAGATGATAAGTCATACTTTAAACGTTATGCACTTACAACATCTGGAATTTCACAACGTCCAATTCCTGGTGTTAAAGGTGGTATTCACCATGTTACTGGTGTTGAACATAATCAAGAAGGCAAGCCAAGTGAAGCTGCTGATAACAGACGTGAACAAATGGAAAAACGTATGAGTAAAACTGCGAACTTACTTATTGAAACACCTGTTGATTATGATGAGAAACATGAGAAAGCAGATATTTTATATATCGGATTTATTTCAAGTAAAGGTGCAATTGAAGAAGGAAGTAAACGATTAAATAATAATGGTATTAAAGTTAATACGATGCAAATTCGTCAACTTCACCCATTACCAAAAGATATTATTCAACAAGCTATTGATAAAGCTTCAAGCGTCATAGTAGCTGAGCATAACTATCAAGGCCAATTATCAAATATCTTAAAAATGAATACTGCCATTCAAGACAAATTAGTTAATCAAGCTAAATATGATGGTACACCTTTTTTACCACATGAAATAGAAGAAAAAGGACTTTCAGTAGCTAAAGATATGAAGGAGATGATGTAATTGGCTACATTTAAAGATTTTAGAAACAGTGTGAAGCCAAACTGGTGCCCAGGATGTGGAGACTTTTCAGTACAAGCTGCAATTCAAAAAGCAGCAGCAAATTTAGGTTTAGAACCTGAAGAAGTGGCATTAATTACGGGAATAGGTTGTTCAGGTCGTTTATCAGGCTATATTAACTCTTATGGGGTACATGGTATTCATGGGCGTGCATTACCTCTTGCCCAAGGAGTGAAAATGGCTAATAAAGATTTAACAGTCATTGCTTCAGGTGGCGACGGTGATGGTTATGCTATTGGCATGGGTCATACAATTCATGCATTACGCCGCAATATGAATATTACTTATATTATTATGGATAACCAAATTTATGGCCTAACTAAAGGTCAAACGTCTCCATCTTCTGCTGTTGGATTTGTAACTAAATCAACACCTAAAGGAAATATAGAAAAAAATGTTGCGCCATTAGAACTAGCACTATCATCAGGTGCTACATTTGTAGCACAAGGTTTTTCAAGTGATATTAAAGCATTGACAAAATTAATTGAAGATGCAATTAATCATGATGGTTTTTCATTTGTAAATGTGTTTTCTCCATGTGTGACATATAATAAAGTGAATACGTATGATTGGTTTAAAGAACACTTAACTAGTATTGAAGATATTGAAAATTATGATCCAACAGATAAACAATTAGCGATGAAAACTGTATTAGAACACGAATCACTAGTTAAAGGTATTGTATATCAAGACACAACAACACCTTCATATGAATCACAAATTGAAGAATTAGATGAAAGTGCATTAACTAAAAGAGATATCCATCTTTCTGAGCAAGAGTTTAATGACTTAACTGCTCAATTTGTATAATTTTTTTAAAGACATTCTTGAAAGCATCATATGACTTCAAGAATGTCTTTTAATTTAAGTTTAAATTTATAAAAATCTTGTTAAATTTCATTTATTTATTTTTATTAGGGAAGAAAATAATATAGTAAATAAAAGGAGTGGAAATGTTGGATAAATTTAAATCAATGCAAGAATTGGAAAAAGAAACGATTGAAAATGAAGACTGGAAAATAATAACTAAAAACCGAAATAGCAGCGTTTCAATACTAGCAATTCATGGTGGAGGCATTGAACCTGCTACAACTGAATTAGCAAGTATAATTGCTGATGAAGGCGGATATAATTACTTTACTTTCGAAGGTTTACGTAGTAAAGGAAATAAAGAATTGCACGTAACTTCTACACGTTATGATAATAAAGATGCAATGAATTTGGTAACTGAAAGTAACCAAGCTATTGCTATTCATGGTTGTGAAGGGAACGAGAGCATTGCTTATGTTGGTGGGAAAGACGAACGTCTAAAATCACTCATCAAAGAACAATTAAATAATATTGGTATAAAAGCAAAAGAAGCACCAAGCCATATTTCAGGTCAACAGGATAATAATATTGTTAATTGTACAACTAGAGGTAGGGGCGTACAAATTGAGTTAACTACCTCATTACGTAAAGCTTTTTTCAAAAATAATAAAACAAATCGAAATAGTAGAGAAAATCAATTAAATTGGGACAAATTAATGTACGACTTTGCAAAAGCTATAAAATCTGCAATAGAAAATATAGAATAACTCAGATTTATAAAGATAATCATGATAAAATAAAATCATAAATAAATCATAGAGGTGAAATTTATGCAAGATACGTTAATGAGTGTACAAATAGTTCCTAAAACACCTAATAATGATGATGTTATTCTTTATGTAGATGAAGCGATTAAAATTATTGATCAGTCGGGACTACATTACAGAGTAGGTCCTCTTGAAACGACTGTCCAAGGTGATATGAGTGAATGCTTAATTTTAATTCAAAAATTGAATGAAAGAATGGTTGAATTAGAATGTCCTAGTATTATTAGCCAAGTGAAGTTTTATCATGTGCCAGAAGGTATATCTATTGAAACTCTGACTGGTAAATATGACGAAGCATAACATATTTTAAAGTTAAATAACGTTTAGTTAAAGTGGAGTAAGATTCAATATGACATCTATTCCACTTTTTATTCAATATTTAATAATAAAATATATTAATTTTTAAACTCTTTTTGCACTTTAATGCTAATTTTAATATAATGTACTAATAATATTAGGGCATATAGAAAGGATTTTTGTAAAGTGAACGAAGAGCAAAGAAAAGCTGGTACGATAGATATTTTAGACGAACGTAATAAAAAAGCAGAAAAAGACTATAGTAAATATTTCGAACATGTTTATCAACCACCTAATCTTAAAGAAGCAAAAAAACGTGGTAAACAAGATGTTCAATATAATCGAGATTTTCATATTGAAGATAAATATAAAGGTATGGGAAAAGGACGAACATTTTTAATTAAAACATATGGGTGTCAAATGAATGCACATGATACTGAAGTAATGGCAGGAATTTTGCAAGCTTTAGACTATCAAGCAACTGATGATATTAATGAAGCAGATGTTATATTAATTAATACATGTGCTATTCGTGAAAATGCTGAAAATAAAGTATTTAGTGAAATAGGTAATTTAAAACATTTAAAGAAAAATAGACCTGAAACGTTAATTGGTGTATGCGGATGTATGTCACAAGAAGAATCCGTTGTAAATAAAATTTTAAAATCATATCAAAATGTGGATATGATTTTTGGAACGCATAACATACATAAATTACCTGAAATTTTAGAAGAAGCATATTTATCAAAAGCCATGGTCGTTGAGGTTTGGTCTAAAGAAGGCGACGTTATTGAAAACCTACCTAAAGTGCGTGAAGGAAGTACAAAAGCATGGGTTAATATTATGTATGGATGTGATAAATTCTGTACATACTGTATTGTACCTTTTACACGAGGAAAAGAACGCAGTCGTAGACCACAAGATATCATTGAAGAAGTTCGAGGTCTCGCTCGTGAAGGTTATAAGGAAATTACACTTCTAGGACAAAATGTTAATTCATATGGAAAAGATATTAAAGATTTAGATTATGGCTTAGGTGATTTATTAGAGGATATTTCTAAAATTGACATTCCACGTGTACGTTTTACAACGAGTCATCCTTGGGATTTTACAGATAGAATGATTGAAGTGATTGCAAAAGGTGGAAATATCGTTCCTCACATTCATTTACCTGTGCAATCTGGAAATAATGCTGTATTAAAAATAATGGGACGTAAATATTCACGTGAAAGTTACTTGGATTTAGTTGATAGAATTAAAGAAGCTATTCCTAATGTCGCCCTTACTACTGACATAATAGTAGGATATCCTAACGAAACAGAAGAACAATTTGAAGAAACACTTTCATTATACGATGAAGTTCAATTTGAACATGCTTATACGTATTTGTATTCACAAAGAGATGGTACGCCTGCTGCTAAAATGAAAGATAATGTTCCAACTGAAGTGAAAAAAGATCGCTTGCAACGTTTAAATAAAAAAGTTGGTCAATATTCAGAAAAAGCAATGCAACATTATGAAGGACAAGTTGTTACTGTTTTATGTGAAGGAACAAGTAAAAAAGATGAAACAGTTCTAGCAGGTTATACTGAAAAAAATAAATTAGTTAACTTTAAAGGACCTCGTGAAGCTATTGGTCAACTTGTTGATGTTAAAGTTAAAGAAGCAAAACAATACTCACTAAATGGTGAATTTTTACATTTTCATAATCAAGTCATGGTGACTAATTAATATGTATGAGAAAGAAGATATTCTAAAGCAAGCAGATAGTGTATCGAACAAAATAAAGGCACTAGAATTGATTAAACAATATCAAAATGTAGAGCAACAAATTCATGAGAATGCATCAATTGAACAAAAAATGAAACAATTAAAATTGCAACAAAAACAATCAGTAAATTTTCAAAATTATGGTAAGCATCAGGCTTATCAAAAATCTGAAGAAGAAATTTCTCAACTTGAAAAAGAAATCAATGCATTACCTATTGTTGAAGAATTTCGGTCAGCGCAATTTGAAGCAAATGAGTTGTTGCAATTGATGGTTTCTACTATGGAACAAAGTTTAAATAATCATAATGAAAAAGCACATCACGACTCATAAACAGAAGGGAATATTCAAAGATGAAAACTAAAAAACTTACCATTACAGCTTTACTCATTGCTTTTAATGTCGTATTTAGTAGTTTTATTATTATACCTTTAGGTCCAGTAAAAGCAGCCCCAGTACAACATTTTGTAAATGTACTATGTGCGGTTTTTGTAGGACCATGGTATGGTTTAGCACAGGCTTTGATTTCTTCTTTAATAAGAATAATATTTGGAACTGGCAGTGCTTTTGCCTTTCCTGGTAGTATGATTGGTGTGTTTCTAGCTAGCCTCTTCTATATGTATAGAAAGCACATATTTATGGCTGCAGTTGGAGAAGTGATTGGAACTGGAATCATTGGTAGTTTAATGTGCATTCCACTATCTTGGATATTAGGTTTGCAACATTTCTTTATCAAACCATTAATGCTTGTATTTGTAGTTTCAAGTTTTCTTGGTGCAGCGATTAGTTATATCTTACTTATAGTGTTAAAAAAACGAGGATTATTAGATAAATTCAAATAAATATTTTATTTAAGATTATCATTTCATACACTTAATAAGTTTAGTGCTTATTAAGCGTAGTAAAGAGATGATAATCTTTTATTTTTAAGTTGTAGAATAATATTCTAATTTGGATAACGAGCGCTTCAGTATGACATATGTTAAAATATACAAGTTAAAATGTGAGAAGAAAAAAGTATATATCAGTAAGGTTGTGAAAAAATATGGCTAATGTGACACCTATGATACAACAATATTTAAAAATAAAATCTCAATATCAAGATTGTTTATTGTTTTTTAGATTAGGCGATTTTTATGAAATGTTCTTTGAAGATGCTAAAGAAGCATCTAGAGTATTAGAAATTACCTTAACTAAAAGAGATGCTAAAAAAGAAAATCCAATTCCAATGTGTGGCGTTCCGTATCACTCAGCAAATAGCTATATTGAAACACTCATTAACAATGGATATAAAGTTGCTATTTGTGAACAGATGGAAGATC
Source organism: Staphylococcus sp. HMSC072E01 (assembly GCF_001814125.1). Lineage (NCBI taxonomy): Bacteria > Bacillati > Bacillota > Bacilli > Caryophanales > Staphylococcaceae > Staphylococcus > Staphylococcus sp. HMSC072E01. The sequence goes on from NZ_KV814968.1 coordinate 136,049, forward strand.
CAAAACAAACTAAAGGCATGGTTAAAAGAGAAGTAGTTAAAGTAGTCACGCCTGGAACAATGATGGAACAAGGCGGAATGGATGAAAATCAAAATAATTATATTCTTAGTTTCATTCAGAATGAAAATGGATACGCATTAAGTTATTGTGATGTTTCTACTGGTGAATTAAAAGCTACCAATTTTGAAGATGAAAGCACGTTAATTAATGAAATCATTACGATTAACCCAAATGAAATTGTAGTACGAGAAGACATAAATGAAGATTTAAAAAAACAAATTTCACTTACTACTGAAACGATTACAGTTAGAGAAGAAATTTCTGATATGGAATATAGTGTCAATACATTAGAAAATAATTTAATGTTTTTGACAACACAATTATTGTTAGATTATATTCATCATACTCAAAAAAGAGATTTGTCTCATATTGAAGATGTGATAACTTATGCAGCGATTGACTTTATGAAAATGGATTATTATGCAAAACGCAATTTAGAGCTTACTGAAAGCATACGTTTAAAAAGTAAAAAAGGAACATTATTATGGTTAATGGATGAAACAAAAACACCTATGGGTGCAAGACGCTTGAAACAGTGGATTGATCGCCCACTTATTCATAAAGACAATATTGAACAACGATTAGATATCGTAGAATCATTTATTGATCATTTTATAGAAAGAGATACTCTAAGAGGTTACCTTAATCAAGTATACGATATTGAAAGATTAGTAGGACGAGTAAGTTATGGAAATGTAAATGCTCGAGATTTGATTCAACTCAAACATTCTATTTCTGAAATTCCAAATATTAAATCACTTCTTGAACAAATGGATAATGTGACAACAACGCAGTTTAGCACATTAGAACCATTAGAAGATTTACTGAAAGTGTTGGAAGATAGTTTAGTAGAAGAACCACCTATTTCAGTCAAAGATGGAGGGCTGTTCAAACAAGGATTCAGTAAACAACTAGATGAGTATTTAGAAGCATCTAAAAATGGAAAAGATTGGCTAGCACAACTTCAAGCGAAAGAACGTGAAAGAACAGGTATCAAATCTTTAAAAATTAGCTACAATAAAGTTTTTGGTTACTTTATTGAAATCACACGTGCTAATCTTCAAGGATTCGAACCAAGCGAGCATGGCTATCATCGTAAACAAACTTTATCTAATGCAGAAAGATTTATTACAGACGAATTAAAAGAAAAAGAAGATATTATTTTAGGTGCAGAAGATAAAGCAATTGAATTAGAATATCAACTGTTTATTCGATTGAGAGAGCATGTTAAATCATATACTGAAAGATTACAAAGACAAGCAAAAGTGATATCAGAGCTTGATTGTTTACAAAGTTTTGCAGAAATTGCACAAAAATATAACTATGTTAGACCAAAATTTAGTGATGATAAGACATTGAACTTAGAAAATTCTAGACATCCCGTTGTAGAACGCGTGATGGATTATAATGATTATGTACCAAATGATTGTTATCTTGATCAAAATAACTTTATTTACTTGATTACTGGCCCAAATATGTCCGGTAAATCAACTTATATGCGTCAAGTGGCAATCATTAGTATCATGGCACAAATGGGAGCTTATGTACCATGTAATAATGCAATATTACCTATTTTTGATCAAATTTTCACAAGAATTGGTGCAGCAGATGATTTAGTATCCGGTAAAAGTACCTTTATGGTTGAAATGCTAGAAGCACAAAAAGCATTAACATACGCAACAGCAGATAGTTTAATCATCTTTGATGAAATCGGGCGAGGAACGTCAACATATGATGGCTTATCTCTAGCGCAAGCTATGATTGAATATGTAGCTGAAACATCACATGCTAAGACGCTTTTTTCAACCCATTATCATGAATTAACAACATTAGATCAACAGCTATCTAGTTTGAAAAATGTACATGTAGCAGCAGATGAGTATCAAGGTGAACTTATTTTCCTTCATAAAGTTAAAGAAGGTGCCGTTGATGATAGTTATGGTATTCAAGTTGCTAAACTAGCAAATCTTCCTGAGAAAGTAATTGAAAGAGCTCAAGTTATTTTAAATGCGTTTGAACAAAATGGATTATCAGATGAGAATGTCAATCGTCAACAGTATAATGACAACTCTAAAGATATTGAAAATAAGGATCATTTAATTAATAAGGAAGAACACTCAACTATTAAACAAACAGATGTGTTTGAACAAACAAGTTTTGACTTATTTAATTCGAATGAAACACAAAGTGAAATAGAGGCACAAATTAAAAATTTAAATATTTCAAATATGACACCTATTGAAGCATTACTTAAGTTAAGCGAATTACAAAATCAGTTAAGATAGAGGTGTTAATTCATGGGTAAAATTAAAGAATTACAAACATCTTTAGCAAATAAAATTGCTGCAGGTGAAGTGGTTGAACGTCCTAGTTCAGTAGTAAAAGAACTACTTGAAAATGCAATTGATGCTAAGGCGACTGAAATTAATATAGAAGTAGAACAATCAGGTATTTCCTCAATTCGTGTAGTCGACAATGGAACTGGAATTGAGCAAGATGATTTGCAACTTGTTTTTCATCGTCATGCTACCAGTAAAATAAATGATGATGACGATTTGTTTCATATCAGAACATTAGGATTTCGAGGTGAAGCACTGGCTAGTATTTCATCTGTAGCTAAAGTGACACTTAAAACGTGTACAGATAATGAAAATGGTCACGAAATTTATGCTGAAAATGGTGAAATATTATCTCAAAAACCAGCAAAAGCCAAAAAAGGAACAGATATTAAAGTAGAATCATTATTTTATAATACGCCAGCTCGGTTAAAATATATTAAAAGTTTATATACAGAATTAGGAAAAATTACAGATATTGTTAATCGAATGGCAATGAGTCATCCAAATATTCGCTTTTCACTTATATCTGATGGAAAAACGATGTTAAAAACGAATGGCTCTGGAAGAACAAATGAAGTGATGGCTGAAATATATGGTATTAAAGTTGCAAAAGATTTAGTTCACATTTCTGGCGATACGAGTGACTATCATTTAGAAGGATTTGTTGCTAAACCGGAACATTCTCGTAGTAATAAACATTATATTTCAATTTTTATTAATGGTCGATATATCAAAAATTTCGCTTTAAATAAAGCTATTACTGAAGGATATCATACACTTCTAACCATAGGTCGTTATCCTATTTGCTATATCAATATAGAAATGGATCCAATTTTAGTAGATGTCAATGTGCATCCAACGAAACTTGAAGTTAGACTTTCAAAAGAAGAACAACTTTATAATTTAATTATTGAAAAAATTAGACATGCATTTAAAGATAGAATATTGATTCCTAAAAATGATTTAGATCGAACACCTAAAAAAAATAAAGTATTGCATACATTTGAACAACAAAAAATCGATTTTGAACAAAAACAACAAAATATTTCAAATAACATAAAACAATTAGAAAATAAAAATGACCCCAACGTTTCGACTAACAATACCTTTTCAACAATAAGTCATCAATATGATGAAGAACATACCTCTGATGATTCTTACACTAGAGAAGATAACGAAAATTCTAGTGTCTATAATAATAAACGTAGTATGGATAAAGATTACTTCGACATTCAAAAAGATATTTTAAATAGTTTAGATCGTGCTGAGTCTTCAATCGATAACACTCGACATGATGAAACCAATATTTATAATTATGATGAAAATGATGACTTTCAAGAGAATGTTACAAATCAAGAAGAACAAGATATTAAAGGTAAAGTAAGTTCAACACCGTCTCGACGTGTGCCATATATGGAAGTAGTTGGCCAAGTACACGGTACCTATATTATTGCTCAAAATGAAAATGGAATGTTTATGATAGATCAACATGCTGCTCAAGAACGTATTAAATACGAATATTTCAGAGAAAAGATAGGCGAAGTATCAAATGAAGTACAAGATTTGTTAATTCCTTTAACATTTCATTTCTCAAAAGACGAACAATTAATTATTGATCAATATCGAGAAGAACTTGATAAAGTAGGGGTTCATTTAGAACATTTTGGTGGATATGATTATATTGTAAATAGTTATCCAGTATGGTTTCCTAAAGTGGAAGCAGAGGAAATTATTAAAGATATGATTGAACTAGTATTAAATCATAAAAAAATTGACGTTAAAAAAATGCGCGAAGACGCAGCTATTATGATGAGTTGTAAGAAGTCAATTAAAGCAAATCATTACTTGAAAAAGAATGAAATGGCAGATTTAATTGATCAATTAAGAGAAGCGGAAGATCCATTTACTTGTCCTCATGGTAGACCAATTATTATTAACTTTTCAAATTATGAATTAGAAAAATTATTTAAACGAGTAATGTAGAAGGGATGCATAGAAATGAAAGAACACGTACTACCAGCAATTCGAAATATGAAAGATTTAGAGAAATTAACTCAAACGGATTATAAAGTGTGTGTCCTTTTAGATATGCATGTAGGTCATTTAAGAAGCATTATAGAGTTACTTAAAAAACATGACATTGAAGCATATATTCATATTGATTTAATTAAAGGAATGGCACATGATGAATATGCATGTGAATATATCATTCAAACTTATAAACCAAAAGGGATTGTTTCAACAAAAACAAAAGTCATTCAAAAAGCAAAATCATTAAATGTACTTACTATTTTTAGAGTTTTTATTATTGATAGTCAAGCACTCAATCGTAGTATACAACTCATAAAGAAAGTGGACCCAGATTATGTTGAAGTACTACCAGGTATTGCTCATAAAATTGTTGAAAATGTAAGAGAAGCAACGGGTGCTAAAATTATAGCAGGTGGGTTAATCGAAGAAGAAAAAGAAGTGAATGATGCGATTAATAGTGGTGCAAGCTATGTAACCACAAGTAATAGAAAATTGTGGTAGAAATTATCTTTTTAACCTGAGACAAAAATTGAGGTCTCAGGTTTTTTATGTATTACTAAAAAAATAATTATAGTACGTTGTTTTAATCTACAAAATAAATTGTGACAACTTTTTTACAAAATCTATTGACAACGCTTACAATTATTTTGTATGATTTATACAAGTTAATATTTGAATGAGAGATGAAGAGATTTCTGCAAGCTTAATTATATTATAGTTTGTAGAAGTCTTTTTGCCTTGTAGGAGGTTAAAACATGAATGCTTATTTAGCAGAGTTTTTAGGCACGGTCATTCTTATTTTGTTCGGTGGAGGCGTATGTGCAAATGTAAATTTAAAACGTAGCGCTGGACAAGAATCTGATTGGATCGTTATTGCCGCTGGATGGGGCTTAGCTGTAACTATGGGAGTTTATGCAGTAGGACAGTTTTCTGGAGCTCATTTAAACCCAGCTGTGACAATTGCTTTAGCAGTTGAAGGAAGTTTTAGTTGGGTAAAAGTACCAGGATATATTGTTGGTCAAATGTTAGGAGGAATTGTAGGAGCTACACTTGTTTGGTTAATGTATTTACCACATTGGAAGGCAACTACAGAGCAAGGTGCAAAATTAGGTGTGTTCTCTACTGCACCTGCTATTAAAAATTATTTTGCTAACTTTTTAAGTGAAATTATTGGAACAGCTATTTTAAGTTTAGGGATTTTATTTATTGGGGTAAACAAAATTGCAGACGGATTAAATCCATTAATTGTGGGTAGTTTAATTATGGCAATAGGTTTAAGTTTAGGAGGACCTACAGGTTATGCCATTAATCCAGCTCGTGACTTAGGACCAAGAATTGCACATGCAATTTTACCAATTGCTGGTAAAGGCGGATCTAATTGGTGGTATGCTATTGTACCAGTACTAGGGCCAATTGCTGGCGGTATGATAGGTGCTGTGATTTATCAGGTTTTTTATAAAAATGAATTTACTTTTATGAGTGGTGTTAGCATTGTAGTTTTGATTGTTACATTACTGATTGGTTTAGCGCTTAATAAATCAAATAAACATAAAGATATTGAATCGATTTATTAAAAGAAAAATTTTAGTTTTAAATCATATAATATATTGACTATGTGATTCAAAGGATACTTAACACATACAGTCAGAATGAAAGAAGGAGAAAATTATGGAACAATACATCATGTCAATAGACCAGGGCACAACTAGTTCTAGAGCAATTTTATTTGATGAAGAAGGACAAATTCAAGGCGTTGCGCAAAGAGAATTTAAACAATACTTTCCTAAATCTGGTTGGGTAGAGCATGACGCTAATGAAATTTGGACATCAGTATTAGCAGTAATGGCTGAAGTGATAAATGAAAATGAAATTGATGCTGAACAAATTAAAGGTATTGGTATTACTAACCAACGTGAAACAACGGTCATTTGGGATAAGAAAACAGGCCGCCCAATTTATCATGCAATTGTTTGGCAATCTCGTCAAACACAACATATTTGTAATGAATTAAAAGAACAAGGCCACGAAAAGACATTTCGTAATAAAACAGGTTTATTATTAGACCCTTACTTCTCTGGAACAAAAGTAAGATGGATATTAGATAATGTTAAAGGTGCAAGAGAGAAAGCCGAAAATGGGGATTTATTATTCGGAACTATCGATACCTGGTTAGTGTGGAAACTTTCTGGTGGAGAAGCACATATTACAGACTATTCAAATGCCAGTCGTACATTAATGTATAACATTCATGAACTTAAATGGGATGATGAATTATTAGAATTACTAGATATTCCTAAAGCGATACTTCCAGAGGTTAAAGAATCTAGTGAAGTTTATGCACATACTAAAGATTATCATTTCTTTGGTCAAGAAGTACCAATTGCTGGTATTGCTGGTGACCAACAAGCAGCATTATTTGGTCAAGCTTGTTTCGAACGTGGTGATGTGAAAAATACGTATGGTACTGGCGGATTCATGTTAATGAACACTGGTGAAGAACCTGTAACGTCTGAAAGTGGATTATTAACTACAATTGCTTATGGTCTTGATGGTAAAGTAAACTATGCACTTGAAGGATCAATTTTCGTATCTGGATCAGCAATTCAATGGTTACGTGACGGTTTAAGAATTATTAATTCTGCACCGCAAACTGAAAACTATGCAACACGTGTTAATTCTACTGATAATGTCTACTTTGTTCCTGCATTCGTAGGACTTGGTACACCATATTGGGATTCTGAAGCACGTGGCGCGATTTTTGGATTAACTCGTGGTACTGAAAAAGAACATTTCATTCGTGCAACTTTAGAATCTTTATGTTATCAAACACGCGATGTTATGGAAGCAATGTCTAAAGATTCAGGACTTGAAGTAAATAATTTACGTGTTGATGGTGGCGCAGTAAAAAATAACTTTATAATGCAATTCCAAGCAGATATTGTTGATACATCAGTTGAACGTCCGGAAGTTCAAGAAACAACAGCACTCGGAGCTGCTTATCTAGCAGGTTTAGCCGTAGACTTTTGGGAAGATAAACAAGACATTGCTGAAGGATGGAAATTAGAAAAAGAATTTAATCCAGAAATGTCTGAAGAAACAAGAACTAAGTTATATAAAGGTTGGAAGAAAGCAGTAGAAGCTACTCAGGTCTTTAAACTAGAAGATTAATTTTTAATTATGGCTTAGTTACAAAGAATATGTTATGATGTAGTTAAGTTAATACATTAGTCGAGATTTGAGAGACCTGTTATCATGCAGTATGCTTCTGTGTGTGTATAGGTCTCTCTTTTTTTAATATAAATTTTGGAGGGTATATTATGGCATTATCTACTTTTAATAGGAACTTAATTAAAAAGAATTTAAGAAATAAAGAATTTGACGTTGTAGTTATTGGTGGAGGAATTACTGGTGCAGGTATTGCATTAGATGCTACACAACGTGGTATGAAAGTAGCTTTAGTAGAAATGCAAGACTTTGCGCAAGGGACAAGTTCTCGCTCAACTAAATTAGTACATGGTGGTTTACGTTACTTGAAACAAGCACAAATCAAAGTTGTTGCTGAAACAGGTAAAGAACGTGCAATAGTTTATGAAAATGGTCCCCACGTAACAACTCCTGAATGGATGTTATTACCGATGCATAAAGGGGGTACATTTGGTAAATTCACAACTAATATCGGGTTAACAATGTACGATCGTTTAGCAGGCGTTAAACGTCATGAACGTAAAAAAATGTTATCTAAACAAGCGACTTTAAATAAAGAACCTCTTGTGAAAAAAGATGGTTTAAAAGGTGGCGGTTATTACGTAGAATATCGTACTGACGATGCTCGCTTAACAATTGAAGTGATGAAACGTGCTGCTGAAAAAGGCGCTGAAGTCATTAATCACACTAAATCTACTGACTTCGTATACGATGCTAAAAATAAAGTAAGTGGTATTAAAGTAAAAGATATGCTTACAGGTGAAGAATATCAAATCAACGCTAAAAAAGTAATCAATGCTGCTGGTCCATGGGTAGACGAAGTGAGAAAGAAAGATTATACACGTAATAATAAACAATTACGTTTAACAAAAGGTGTTCACGTAGTTATCGATCAATCAAAATTCCCATTACGTCAAGCGGTTTACTTTGATACTGAAAAAGATGGTCGTATGATTTTTGCTATTCCTCGTGAAGGTAAAGCATATGTAGGTACTACTGATACATTCTATAATAATGAAAAAACAAAACCTTTAACTAACCAAGAAGATAGAGACTATTTAATTGATGCAATCAATTATATGTTCCCTGATGTGCATGTTACAGATGCTGATATTGAATCAACTTGGGCTGGCGTACGTCCATTAATTTTAGAAGATGGAAAAGACCCTTCTGAAATTTCACGTAAAGATGAAATTTGGGAAGGTAAATCAGGATTATTGACCATTGCTGGTGGTAAATTAACTGGATATCGTCATATGGCATTAGAAATTGTTGATTTATTAGCTAAGCGTTTAAAACAAGAATATGGTCTAAAATTTGCGGATAGCAAAACTAAAAATACACCTATTTCTGGTGGAGATGTTGGCGGTAGTAAAAACTTTGAAAACTACGTAAATCGTAAAGTCCAAGAAGGTAAAGCACTTGGATTAAGCACAGATGGGGCACATAATTTAGCTTCAAAATACGGTTCAAATGTAGATAAATTATTCGCAATTGCACAATTAACGAATGAAAAAGATTTAAATATGCCATTAGAATTATACGTTCAATTAGTTTATAGTGTACAAAACGAAATGGTATATAAACCAACTGATTTCTTAATTCGTCGTACTGGTAAATTATATTTTGACATCAATACAGTTAAACAATATAAACAAGCAATTATTGATGAATTAGATAAATTATTAAATTATACTGCTGAACAAAAAAATGAATTTTCTAAAGAAGTTGATGAAGCTATTGAAGAAGCAACACATGGTAATCATCAACCTGCAGAAAAATAAATATAGTTAAAATAGTATATTAACTGAGATTGGGTAAAAGCACTCAATCTCAGTTTTTTATATTTTGATAAAATTTTTGAATTTAAAGTATATATAACCTATTAAAAAGTGACAAACTATTTGATAACATTAAAGAGTATAGGTATATTAGTAGGAATAGTACGTTGTTAACATATCATTATAGAAAGAGATTGGAGGCATATACATGGGGCAAAGTGCTTATAAAATAACTGTAGAAGATGGAACAACTTTAGAAGTTAAAGTAGATAAAGCGAACATAGCGACTTATGGTATTATACATATATTTCATGGTATGGCTGAACATATGGATCGATACGAAACACTTGTTAATGCTTTAACACATCAAGGTTATGATGTGATTAGACATAATCATAGAGGACATGGGAAAGAGATTGATGAGAAAGAACGTGGACATTACGACAGCATGAATCAAGTCGTTCAAGATGCGTTTGAAATTGCACAAACATTATATGATAGTGAGAAAGGATTACCCTATATTGTATTAGGGCATTCAATGGGATCTATTATTGCACGTTTATTCGTTGAAACTTATCCAAATTTTGCTAATGGATTGATATTAACTGGAACAGGACAATATCCTAAATGGAAAGGAATTCCTGCAGGGATCAGTTTGAAATTAATTTCTATTTTTACTGGGAAGCGCAAGCGTTTAAAATGGGTCAATCAACTCATTTACAAATCATTTAACAAAAAGATTGATCAACCACGAACTGAAAGTGACTGGCTTTCATCACAATCTACAGAAGTTGATAAATTCGTAAACGATGAGTATACCGGCTTTTTAGTTTCAAACCAATTAATTTATGAAACAGTAAAACATATGACACGTACTGCAAATTATAGTCAATTAAAAAAAATAAATAAACAGTTACCAATATTGATGATTTCAGGAAAAAATGATCCTTTTGGAGAGTATGGCAGAGGTATTAAATCCTTAGCCAAAAAATTTAAAAAGGCTGGTATTAAACATATTACGGTACAACTTTATGCAAATAGAAGACATGAAATATTATTTGAAGTTGATCAACAAATGATATGGAATCATATGTTTGATTGGATTCAAAAACAAGTATTGAAAAATAATCAGAGTGAGGCGTAATCATTGCAAGCATCAAAAAAACCTTTTCTAGTAGTCATTGTAGGGCCGACAGCTTCGGGTAAAACAGAATTGAGTATCGAATTAGCTAAAAAAATGAATGGAGAAATCATTAGTGGCGATTCGATGCAAGTATACCGTCAAATGAATATAGGTACTGCAAAGGTAACAGAAACAGAAATGGAAGAGATCCCCCATTATTTAATAGATATCTTAAATCCTGATGAATCATTTTCTGCATACGAATTTAAAAAAAGAGCAGAAGTGCTTATTGAAGATATTACAAAAAGAGGTAAAGTACCTATTATTGCAGGAGGTACAGGTTTATATATTCAATCTTTAATTTACGATTATCCTTTTGATGATGAAAATATATCAGTAGAAAAAGAATTAAGAGTAAAAGAAAAAATAGATGCATTAAATCAATTAAATAATGATGACTTACATCGCTACTTAGCATCGTTTGATGAAACATCAGCTAAAGATATTCATCCAAATAATAGAAAAAGAGTACTTAGAGCGATTGAATATTACTTAAAAACAAAAAAACTTTTAAGTTCTCGAAAGAAAGTTCAACAATTTACAGAAAATTATGATACATTATTAGTAGGGATTGAAATGTCGCGCAAAACATTATATACAAGAATAAATAAACGTGTTGATATTATGTTGGGCCACGGATTATTTAATGAAGTGAAAGCACTAGTTGAACAAGGTTTTGAATCTAGTCAGAGTATGCAAGCAATTGGTTACAAAGAACTTGTCCCTGTTATAAAAGGAGAAATGGAATTAGAACCAGCTATAGAATTATTGAAACAACATTCAAGGCAATATGCGAAAAGGCAACTCACATGGTTTAAAAACAAAATGAATGTTCAATGGTTTGATAGAGAGACAATGTCACTTCAAATGATGTTAGATGAGATTACAACCCAAATAAATAAAAGGAGTTCTAAACATGATTGCAAACCAAAACATCCAAGATCAAGCACTAGAGAACTTTAAAGCAGAACAAACGGAAATTACTGTATTTTTCTTAAATGGTTTTCAAATGAAAGGCGTTATCGAAGACTTTGATAAATACATGATTAGCTTAGTTTCTCAAGGCAAACAACATTTGATTTACAAACATGCGATCAGCACTTTCACTGTGGATACAGAATCTACTGATTCAGAAGCTACAGGTGAAGGTGAAGAATAAGTTGTAATTAAAGTGCCAAGTTACTGACTTTTAGAGCGTAGTCCACGGTCAAAATGTATACGTAGCTTGCAAAATTCTCATCAATTTTTGCACTTTTGAACAAATAGAGGAAATGTTTGTAATAAAACAAAGCTTCAATATAGAACGATTGTCTATGACATAGTCATCTATATTGAAGCTTTTATTTATTTATAGAAGTTTTTCAATATCTTTTTCAATTTGAGCAGGTTTTTTCTGAGGTGAGAAGCGTTGAACAATATTACCTTCACGGTCAACTAAAAACTTAGTAAAATTCCATTTAATTTTTTCACTTAACATACCTTTAGCTTGACTTGTTAAATAACGAAACAATGGATGTTGGTTATCGCCTTTAACGTCAACTTTTTCGTGAATAGGGAATGTGACACCGTAGTTAATTTTACAATTTTGATTTGCTTCAGCACCAGAACCAGGTTCTTGACCACCAAACTGATTGCATGGGAAACCTAAAACAATAAATCCTTGGTCCTTATATTTATTATATAGTTCTTGTAATCCTTCAAATTGTGGTGTAAATCCACATTCACTCGCTGTATTAACGATAAGCATAACATCGCCTTTATATACATCTAATTTATAATTTTCACCATTAGATTTTTGAACTTCAAAATCATAAATATTTTCCATACTATCACCCTTTCAACTTAGCTTTAATTTAACATAGTTTTAGTCGTTAGTCTTTAAACTTGCTCTATGATAGAATATGTAAGACATGTTAAAAAAGGAGATGTATATCATGGCTCAGCAACACACTTATGATACAAAGAAAAAGCTAGAAACTGCTGTATTAGTTGGTGTACATGCTCAAAGTGATCATCAATATAATTTTGAATCTACAATGGAAGAATTAGAAGCTTTAGCGTTGACTTGTCAATTAGATGTTATAGGACAAGTCACTCAAAATAAAGATCAATTTGATTATAAATATTATGTTGGCAAAGGTAAGATTGATGAAATTAAAGCTTTTATAGAATTTCATGACATCGATGTTGTTGTGACAAATGATGAATTAACAACAGCACAATCAAAAACATTAAATGATAATTTGGGCATTAAAATTATCGATAGAACACAGCTCATTCTTGAAATTTTTGCTTTAAGAGCGCGTAGTAGAGAAGGTAAATTACAAGTTGAATTAGCTCAACTCGATTACTTACTCCCTAGATTACAAGGACATGGAAAAAGTTTATCTCGTTTAGGCGGGGGAATTGGTACGCGTGGTCCTGGTGAAACAAAATTAGAAATGGATAGACGTCATATTAGAACACGTATGAATGAAATTAAACATCAACTTAAAACAGTGGTCGAACATCGTGAAAGATATCGTAATCAACGCGAACAAAATCAAGTATTTCAAATTGCACTTATTGGCTATACCAATGCTGGAAAATCTTCTTGGTTTAATGTTTTAGCAAACGAAACGACTTTTGAAAAAGATTTACTATTTGCCACACTTGACCCTAAAACACGACAAATACAAATTAACAATGGGTTTAATTTAATTATTTCTGATACCGTAGGCTTCATTCAAAAGTTGCCTACAACATTAGTAGCAGCATTTAAGTCGACATTAGAAGAAGCAAAAAGCGCAAATCTACTTCTACATGTTGTTGATGCAAGTCATCCAGAATATCGAGCTCAATATGATACGGTTAATCAATTGGTAAAAGACTTAGATATGGATGGCCTTCCACAAGCAATCATTTTTAATAAAAAAGATCAATGTTCTGAAGAAACTGATGTACCGGTATCAGACCATCCGTCTGTATTTGTATCAAGTCGCAATAGTGAAGATAAATTAAAAGTGAAGCAGTTACTGTTTGATCAAATAAAAGCGACTTTGTCATATTACGTAGAAACTGTATCTAGTGAAGATGCAGATAGATTATATTTTTTAAAACAACATACACTTATCGAAGAAATGAAATTTGATGAGAATAATGAAAGTTATATCGTTAAAGGATATAGAAAATAATTATATATAAAGGAAGATAAATTGCATGTCAGATATTCAACACATCGTTTCTGAAGTAGAAGAAACGTTAACACCCTTTTTTAAAGAAATTGAAGAAACTGCTTATATCAACCAAGAAAAGGTTCTTGATGCTTTTCATCATGTTAAAGCGAGCGAGAATGATTTAGTAGGTTCTACAGGATATGGTTATGATGATTTTGGACGTGATCATTTAGAAGAGATATATGCTTATACGTTTAAAGCAGAAGATGCAATTGTTAGACCTCAAATTATTTCAGGTACTCATGCAATTACATTAGCATTGCAAAGTACACTCAAATATGGCGATGAATTGATGTACATTACAGGTAGTCCCTATGACACCTTACTTGAAGTGATTGGTGTTAATGGTAATGGTATTGAAAGTCTCAAAGAGCATGGCGTGACATATAAAGAAGTTGCATTAAAAGATGGAATGATTGATATTGAAATGGTTTTAAATACTATTTCGAAACAAACGAAAGTTGTTGCTATTCAACGTTCAAAAGGGTATGGCCAACGACCTTCAATTACAGTAGATGAAATAGAAAATGTTATTTCTCAAATTAAACAACGATATCCAAATGTAATTGTTTTTGTAGATAATTGCTATGGAGAGTTTGTAGAGCGTCGAGAACCAATAGAAGTGGGCGCAGATTTAATTGCAGGGTCATTAATAAAAAATCCTGGTGGTGGATTAGCCAAAATTGGTGGTTACATTGCAGGACGAAAAGATTTAATCGAACGATGTGGTTATCGTTTAACTGCACCTGGGATTGGTAAAGAAGCGGGTGCTTCATTATCTTCATTGCAAGAAATGTATCAAGGATTCTTTTTAGCACCGCATGTAGTGAGTCAAAGTTTAAAAGGCTCACTATTTACAAGTTTACTTCTTGAAAAAATGAATATGAACACAGTACCCAAGTACGATGCTAAGCGTACAGACTTAATTCAAACCGTTCAATTTGATACAAAAGAACAGATGATTGCATTTTGTCAAAGTATTCAACATGCTTCACCAATTAATGCACACTTTAGTCCTGAACCTAGTTATATGCCTGGTTATGAAGATGATGTCATCATGGCAGCAGGAACATTTGTGCAAGGCTCCTCTATTGAATTATCAGCAGATGGTCCGATTCGTCCGCCTTATGAGGCATATGTGCAAGGTGGTCTAACTTATGAACATGTTAAAATTGCAGTAACACGTGCGGTAATGAATTTAAAAGAACAGAATTTAATTTAAGTAGTATAACAAAATATTCAAAAATAAATAGTAATAAAAATAATGAGAGTGAATTTCTTTTTGTATATGGATTTATTTTATGATAATATATCATGGTTAATTATACGAGATACTAATGAATAAGAAGGTTTAAATCAATTATGAAAGAAAATTTTTGGAATGAATTACCACGTCCATTTTTCATTTTAGCGCCGATGGAAGACGTGACAGACATTGTTTTTCGACATGTAGTAAGTGAAGCAGCGAGACCGGATGTATTTTTTACTGAATTTACAAATACGGAGAGTTTTTGTCATCCAGAAGGGATACATAGTGTACGAGGACGTTTAACATTCAGTGAAGATGAACAGCCTATGGTTGCTCATATATGGGGTGATAAGCCAGAACAATTTAAAGAAATGAGTTTTGGTTTAGCAGATATGGGCTTTAAAGGTATTGATTTAAATATGGGCTGTCCTGTCGCAAATGTTGCCAAAAAGGGTAAAGGGTCTGGGTTAATTTTACGACCAGAAAAAGCAGCTGAAATTATTCAAGCAGCCAAGGCAGGTGGACTACCTGTTAGTGTTAAAACACGTCTAGGTTATTATAATATAGAGGAATGGAAAGAATGGTTAAGACATGTATTTAAGCAAGACATTGCAAACTTATCTATCCATCTTCGTACACGTAAAGAAATGAGTAAAGTTGATGCACATTGGGAATTAATTGAAGCCATTAAAAAAATGCGTGATGAAGTGGCGCCTCAAACATTATTAACTATTAATGGTGATATTCCAGATAGACAAAAAGGAATGGAACTTGCGACGAAATATGGTATTGATGGAGTGATGATTGGAAGAGGTATTTTCCATAATCCTTTTGCTTTTGAAAAAGACCCACGCGAACATACAAGTAAAGAACTCTTGGATTTATTTAGATTACATTTAGAGTTATTTGAAAAGTATTCAAATGAAGAAACACAACAATTTAAAAGTTTACGACGTTTCTTTAAAATTTATGTGCGAGGTATTAGAGGTGCAAGTGAATTACGACATCAATTAATGAGTACAGAAAATGTGGATGAAGCTCGAGCATTACTTGATGATTTTGAAGCAAATATGGAAGGTAACCATTAATAAAGCTTAAGTTTTCAAAACTCAACAATAAGAATACGCTATCGTATTGATGTCGTAAAAAATAATTTTTAAATAGTAAAAAGCCTGTAGATAACTGTATCTATGGGCTTTATATTTATATGTAAGAAATATTTAATTTTCATGTAAGAAAACCTGACATATTTTTGTATTTCGTATTAATCTATGCTAAATTATAGACAAGTTCAAAAGTAGAGGTGAGGTTATAGTGTCTAACGATACAATAAGACGTAATATGGCCGTGTTCTCTATGAGTGTTGTTTGTAAATTGACAGAACTCACAGCAAGACAAATACGTTATTATGAAACACATGAACTCATTAAGCCCGAACGTACCGAAGGAAATAAAAGGTTATTCTCTATGAATGATTTAGAGAGACTGTTAGAAATTAAAGCGTTAATTGAAAAAGGTTTTAATTTAAAAGGTATTAAACAAATAATTACAAATAATCAAGGGCACTTAACTACTGATGAACAAGAAACGAGAAAAAGAATGATTGTAGATGCAACTCAGAAACCGCGCAGTGAAGCTTTACCGATAAACCGTGGCGATTTATCACGATTTATTAATTAATTACTTGGAGGATGTCTACCATGCCAAAACGTACTTTTACAAAAGAAGATATTCGCAAATTTGCCAAAGAGGAAAACGTAAGATATCTAAGATTACAATTCACTGATATCTTAGGCACAATTAAAAATGTTGAAGTTCCAGTAAGCCAATTAGAAAAAGTGTTAGATAATGAAATGATGTTTGATGGATCTTCAATCGAAGGTTTCGTACGTATTGAAGAATCAGATATGTATTTATACCCAGATTTAGATACTTGGGTTATCTTCCCTTGGACAGCAGGTCAAGGCAAAGTAGCACGTTTAATTTGTGATGTTTATACAACTGATGGAGAACCATTTGCTGGGGATCCACGTACGAACTTAAAACGTATATTAAAAGAAATGGAAGACTTAGGTTATACAGATTTCAACTTAGGACCTGAACCGGAATTCTTCTTATTCAAATTGGATGAAAAAGGTGAACCAACATTAGAATTAAATGATAATGGTGGTTACTTTGACTTAGCACCAACTGACTTAGGTGAAAATTGTCGTCGTGACATCGTCCTTGAATTAGAAGATATGGGCTTTGATATCGAAGCAAGTCACCATGAAGTAGCACCAGGTCAACACGAAATTGACTTCAAATATGCAGATGCAATTTCAGCATGTGACAACATTCAAACATTTAAATTAGTTGTTAAAACAATTGCACGTAAACATAATTTACATGCGACATTTATGCCAAAACCATTATTTGGTGTAAATGGAAGTGGTATGCACTTCAACGTATCTTTATTCAAAGGCAAAGAAAATGCATTCTTTGATCCAAACGGCAAAGATCAATTAACTGAAGATGCTTATTACTTTACTGCAGGTATCTTAAATAATGCACGTGGATTTACAGCAGTATGTAACCCATTAGTCAATTCATATAAGCGTTTAGTACCTGGTTACGAAGCGCCATGTTACATTGCTTGGAGTGGTAAAAACCGTTCTCCATTAGTACGTGTACCTACTTCAAGAGGTTTATCAACTCGTATTGAAGTACGTTCAGTTGACCCAGCTGCTAACCCATATATGGCTTTAGCTGCGATCTTACAAGCTGGTTTAGACGGTATTAAAAACAAAACTAAAGTACCAGAACCAGTAAACCAAAATATCTATGAAATGAATCGTGAAGAACGTGAAGCAGTAGGTATTCAAGATTTACCATCTACACTTTACACTGCATTAAAAGCAATGCGTGAAAACGATACAGTTAAAAAAGCATTAGGTAATCACATCTATAATCAATTTATTAATTCTAAATCTATCGAATGGGACTATTACAGAACTCAAGTGTCTGAATGGGAACGCGATCAATACATGAAACAATACTAATCGCTAAGCAAAAAGGGGAAAAACTTAGGGATATAAGAAGTTAAGGCATTTGCCTTAGCTTCTTTTTTGTTTAAAAATAATCTATTTTTACTTGATCACTTTCTTAAAAGTAGTGAATTGGTCAATTTTTGGTCAAGTAAGTATTAAAAAACATTCTTTATATACTTTTCAAAATTTTTTAGTTTAATCATAGATCGTTTAGCTTTTTATTTAATTTTCAATATTGGTTTATAAATGTTAATTTTTATTTAGAACATTCAAAGTAATATTATGACAGAAAGACAGAACAATAAGAGTTTAGACAATAATGACGAACAAATATAGAAAATGAGAAAAACTTCTTTTAATTAGAAATATTCCGAAAATAAATAAAAGTATATACATTAATTTTAATGTTGCTTTGACCAATCAACTTGATATTGTATCTATTAATCAAGTGATTACGGACTTTTTGCTCTTCTTTCGTTCTGTAAATTTCGTTATGATTATAAGTTTTCTGGTTACTATTTTGTTGTGACGGAGATATATAGTACACTGTGTATCATCAGGTGTGATGTATCCAATCGTATCATCAGTTAATACCATTCATTATGATATTGATTTTGTTTACTATTATTATTTTGAATAGTATTGAATTGTATTGCTGCTTGATTCTTATTTGCAGTTTGATTGAGAGTTTTAAGTAATCAAATGATAAGATGATGTGTTTTTTATTTTTGTTATTATCTTGCTTTTTTTATCTTTTTTATCGATATTTTAAGAAGTATATTTTTTAGTTTTTCATGTTCGTCTACCACTAATTATATTTTTATAGTATGTAGCTCTTATTTTTAGATAATATTTATTAAATATATCTGTAAAACCTGTATGAATTATAAAAATATTATGTAAACATAAAAATATAGACCCAGAGTACGTCATCTTAAGGTCTATATTAAATCAATTAATAATTAAATTAATTCTAAAAGTTTGTCTACATTTTCCTCAGTTGTTGCCCAACTCGTTGCAAATCTCACAACACGATGTGTATCATCGTATTTTTCCCAAATTGCAAATCTCACTTTACTCTGAAGATCTTTAATCTTATCATCACTTAATACGAAAAACTGTTGATTAGTAGGAGAATCAAAATACACTTTATATCCTTTATCGATAAATCCTTGCTTCATTTTATTCGCCATATTAATAGCATGTCGACTAATGTCAAAATACAAGTTATTAGTAAATAATTCCAAAAATTGAATACCAACTAAACGCCCCTTAGCAAGTAGGGCACCATGCTGTTTAATACGTGTAGTGAAATGTTTAGGTTCATTATTGTTTGTGAATACAATCGCTTCACCACATAGTGCACCAATCTTTGTACCACCAATATAAAAAATGTCACAGTAATTAGCAATATCTTCAATTGTGACATCTGTTTCATTACTCATTAAACCATAACCTAATCGTGCACCATCCATAAATAATGGAATATGATGTTCCTTACAGACGTCTGATAAATTCTTGAGTTCTTCTTTGCTATAAAGCGTTCCATATTCAGTAGGATGAGAAATATATACCATACCAGGAAATACCATATGTTCACGCTTGAAATCACTATAAAAAGTTTCAAGATAGGTATTTACTTCTTTAGGTGAAATTTTACCTTCATAAGATGGCACTGCTAATACTTTATGACCACTAAATTCTATAGCGCCCCCTTCATGTACTGCCACATGACCTGTATCTGCTGAAATAACTCCTTCATATGGCTTTAATACAGTATTAATAACAACTTGATTTGTTTGTGTACCACTAACTAAAAAGCGAACAGTGGCTTCAGGACATTGAATCGTTTTTCGAATTTGATCAGCGGCTTGTTTTGAAAATTGATCATCCCCATAACCCGAAGCTTGAATATAATTTGTATTAATAAAACGTTGTAAAATTTTTGGATGTGCACCTTCTAGGTAATCATTTTCAAAAGATATCATCGAATTCCTCCCTAACTTCCTTATGCTTATTCTAAACTGATTATTCTGAAAATTCGAATAGAATGTGTTTAGTATACACCACCTTTTTACAAATGTGAATTTAAGTGAATAAAAATAAAAATGTAAGCGTTTTTAAAAGATATCCTATTATCCTTACAATTTAGTTGATAAATATATGTAAAAAGACTATGATTTAAACAAATATATGAAATGGAGTGTTACAAATGAGCAAAGTAAAATTTAAAAGAATTCAAGAACAAACAATTGAAGAGTTGGAAAATGAAATTAATCAATATTTAGCAAGTGAAGAAGGTAGTCGCTATGAATTATTAAATGTTTCAATTGATAAAATTGAAGAACGCCAATTTCCTAATAATGAAGAAATATTAAGTGCCTTTTTAATATTAGCCGATAAATAAAAGTTGAATTTGAGAAGTAGGAGTTTAGAATTATGATAAGTCTTTTTGGCCCTAAAATTGGTACAATATTGAATATCATTTTAGTGCTTGGATTTTTAGTCAATTTAGTGTTGGCTTTTATTTTGATTTTTCTAGAGCGTAACAGACGTAGTGCATCTTCGACATGGGCTTGGATATTTGTATTATTTGTATTACCAGTGCTTGGATTTATTCTCTATCTATTTTTCGGTAGAACAGTTTCAAAAAGAAAAATGGAGAAAAATAATGGTAAAGAGTTAGATGTTTACAAAGATTTGATTGATGAACAAGCTCATAAAATTGATCATCACAACTATCATACAGAAAATAAACAGCTACAAAATCATCAAGATATGGCAAGAATGCTATTAAAGAAACAAGATGCTTTTATTACTGAAGACAATACAATTGATTTATTTATTGATGGTCATGAATTATATGACAAAGTAATCGAAGATATTTATAATGCGAAAGATTACATACATTTAGAGTACTTTGGATTTGAAATCGATGGTCTAGGCAAACGAATTATCGATGCCCTAGAAACAAAGTTAAAAGAAGGTTTAGAAGTTAAATTACTCTACGATGATGTGGGTTCAAAAAAATTAAAACGTCACAAATTTAAACGTTTTGAATCATTAGGTGGAGAGGTAGAAGCATTTTTTGCATCTAAACTACCAATTATTAACTTTAGAATGAATAATCGTAACCATCGGAAGATTATTGTTATTGATGGTCAAATCGGGTATATTGGTGGATTTAACGTAGGTGACGATTATTTAGGTTTAGGTAAACTAGGATACTGGAGAGATACGCATTTAAGAGTACAAGGTGATGTTGTAAATGCACTTCAAATTAGATTTATTCTTGATTGGAACTCTCAAGCACATCGTCCACAATTTGAATATGATAATAAGTATTTTCCTAAAAAGAAAGTACACAATGGTCATTCAGCCATTCAAATTGGTTCAAGTGGACCTGCATATGAATTACATCAAATTGAGTTTGGATATACCAAAATGATTATGAGTGCGAAAAAATCTATTTATATTCAAACCCCTTACTTTATACCAGATCGAGCTTACATTAATGCATTGAAAATGGCAGCCAATACTGGCGTTGATGTTAACATAATGATTCCATGTAAACCTGATCATCCCTTTGTCTACTGGTCTACATTTTCAAATGTTGCTGAATTACTTGAGTATGGAGTAAAAGTGTATACGTATCAAAATGGATTTATACATTCTAAAATGTTAATGATTGATGATGAAGTCAGTAGTGTAGGTTCATCTAATATGGACTACAGAAGCTTTGTATTGAACTTTGAAGTTAATGCATTCGTATATGATGAACAATTAGCTAAGAAGTTAAAAGAGGCATATAAAGAAGATATTAAAAAGTCTAAACAACTTACACTTGAGAAATATAAAAAACGACCATTATCAATTAAATTCAAAGAAGATATTGCCAAATTATTATCACCGATCTTGTAAGAATAATAAAACCGATAAAGCATTGTGCTTTGTCGGTTTTATTAATGTGACAAATGTCACTTAAAAATAATGACATTTTTATCTGAAATTATAACTTGTTTGTTGATAAATTATTGATATTAACAAAAGGAAGTGATGAGTTATGATTCAAATTCGATATTTATCTAAAAGATATAATGGAAAGACAGTATTGAAAAACATATCACTAAATATAGAAAAGGGTATGAGTACTGCATTAATAGGAAAAAATGGAGCCGGAAAATCAACTTTAATTAATATTTTAATTAATCATTTGAAAGCAGATACGGGAGAAATTATAGATATAGATCATGAATTAAATTTAAATCATATTGGTGTATTATTTCAAAAAACATCTTTTCCTAGGTTAATAAAAGTAAAAGAATTATATAAATTATTTTGTCAACTGTACAAGGATGCAATTTCAATAGATGAATTTAAAAAAATTACAAAATTGAATGATAGCCAGTTGAATCTGTATGCAAATCACTTATCTGGTGGACAACAACGTATATTATATTTTGGATTGTGTTTAATAGGAAAACCAAAGCTTCTCATTTTAGATGAACCTACTGCAGCTATGGATGTTGAAATGAGAGAACATTTCTGGACAATGATAGGGAAATTAAAAAAAGAAAATGTATCTATTTTTTATACTTCCCATTATATTGAAGAAGTAGAACGAATGGCAGATAAAGTTATATTTCTTGATCAAGGTATTATTAAGTTAAATGATTCACCTAGAAATATATTAACCAACCAACAATATTCAATAATTAAAGTGCCAAATACAGTAGACAATGATTTACAGAATTTAACAAATTATTTTGATGTAAAAATTGAAGATACTATTTTAAAAATTAAAACATCTGATGTTAAGAAAGTAATATATTATTTGGAAAAATTAAATATAAATTTAAATGACATTACTATCGAAAAGCAAACATTGTTAGAAACAATTTTATTTGCGGACGTAAAAGAGGTAGGGATTCGAGATGAATAATATCATTTTATTAAAAACAGAATTGAAAATTATTTTTCGAAAGAAACTAACTACATTCTTATCAATCATATTACCGGTAGGCTTTTATTTATTATTTACTTCTTTACTAGACTTACCTGAAGAGGCGAAACAGCAGTTCTATAAAGAATATATGTATAGTATGACAGTGTTTAGCTTGATGAGTTATTGTTTAATGCAATTTCCTATAGAGATTATTGAAGAAAGAAACACAGGTTGGATTAAACGATTAATGGTAACGCCTTTATCTAGTAAAACTTATTTTACTACTAAAATTATAAAAACAATATTGTTATTTTTATTGGCTATTATTTTAATTTTTACTGTTGCTCATCTTTATAAAAATGTAAATATGAGTATACAACATTGGTTACTTTCAGGTGTTTCGTTATGGATAGGTGCAAGTTTATTTTTAACCTTAGGATTAGTAATCGCTCAATTTAATGAGACTCAAAAGGCAAATAGTATAGCAAACATAATTAATATGTTGTTAGCGATATTAGGAGGATTATGGTTTCCAGTTCAAACATTCCCAATTTGGTTACAAAAAATTTCGAAAATTACTCCAACATATCATTTGAAAAATTTGGCACTGGAATTAGTTAAAAATCAAGGATTAAACATTACTTCATTATTTACTTTAATTGTATATAGTATACTGTTTTTAATTCTTGCAATGTGGATTAACCAAAGAAAAGAAGTGAACTAGATGGAAAAAAGAAAATGGAGTATTAGATTAGGAGAACTTTCTACGCTTTTATATTTGTTATTTCCAATTATAAGTATCTTTGATGAAAAACGAGGTTCTCAAACTGTATATTTAATTGTTTTAGCTATTTTCATTGTGTCTTATCTTATGTTAGTAATATATTATTATCGATTTAACAATAACGTAATATATAGTCTATTAGTGGTTCATTATGTAGGAATTATATATTTTGTTTATACTATTAATCCAATGAATAGCTTATTCTTTTTCTTTAGCGCATTTGCATTACCTTTTATGTTTGAAGTAACAATTAAGTCTAAAGAATTTATTACATTTATAATTGCAATGCTGTTATGTCTCACAATTACAAGTTTTTATCAAATAGAATATGTTTCTGTATTAATTATCTTTTATTTAGTTATTTTAATTATTACACTAGGAAATTTTAAAACTAAAAAAGATAGAGCATTAAAAAAAGAAATAGAAGAGAAAAATAAATATATTAATACATTAATTGCAGAACAAGAACGTCAACGTATAGGGCAAGATTTACATGATACACTAGGGCATGTATTTGTAAGCCTTAGTTTAAAATCAGAATTGGCATATAAGTTGATTGATAAAGATCAAGAAAAAGCTAAAAATGAAATATTAGCGATTAATCAGATATCTAAAGATACCTTAATTAAGGTAAGAAATATTATTGAAAATTTAAAATCTCAAAGTTTTGAAGAGGAAATTCAATCTATAAAAACTGTTTTAAAAGATGCAAACATTCAATTTGAATTAAAAAATATAAGAAAGGTAAATGTTTTAAATCCAACAAAGCAATCTATACTATCAATGATTTTGAGAGAAGCAATCAATAATGTCATTAAACATGCAAAGGCTAGTAAGATTTATTGTGAAATGATACAAGAAGATAATAACCTATCCCTAATTATTCAAGATAATGGAAAAGGTTGTAACACCACTGAAGACTTTAAATTAAAAAGTATAGAAAATAGAGTTCAACTTCTTAAAGGAAAATTAGAAATTAAATCTAAAAATGGTATGCATATACGTATTATGATACCAAGAGAGGATATTAAATGATTAGCATTATAATAGCTGAAGATCAATATATGTTGAGAAAAGCGATGATTCAACTAATTGAATTTAACGATCAAATGAAAGTAGTTAATGATTATGATAATGGAGGTGACGCATTTGAGTTCATTGAAAAATATCATCCAGATATTGCAATTTTAGATATCGAAATGCCAGGGCTAACAGGTTTAGAAGTATTATCTAAAATAAGAGAATTTAAAATTGATACTAAAGTAATAATTGTAACTACATTTAAAAGACCAGGTTATTTTGAAAAAGCTGTGGCAAATGAAGTAGATGCTTATGTATTAAAAGAACGTTCTGTAGAAGATTTAATACAAACTATTAAACATGTTATGAATGGTGAAAAAGAATATAGTACTTCATTAATGACTACTTTATTCAAAGAATCTAATCCCTTAACACATAAAGAACAAGTTGTATTACGTGAAATTGGAGATAATCTAAGTAGTAAAGAAATTGCAGAAAAACTTTATCTTTCAGATGGAACAGTTAGAAATTATACGTCTAATATAATTGATAAATTAAATGCAGAGAATCGATTTAATGCTTGGAAGAAAGCAAAGGAAAAAGGCTGGATATAAAAAGTAAGAAAAATATTTAAATAAATAATGTATAAAAAAGACTGAATTGAATGATATTTAATGTTTTCAATTCAATCTTTTATTGAGAGTGACATTGTATGATACTCTCTTATTTATCTTTTCGTTTACGTATAATACTTTGAATAATATAAACAATAAATCCAACTAAAATGCCTAACAATACTGCTATAACAACCGAAACAATAATAGGCAGTTTATAAACGATTTGTAAAATAACGCCAACGATAATAGCAATTACGACAGCAATCATCGTGACTAAATTTTCATTACGTTCGCTCATGTATTTCACTCCTAACATGTATAATTATATCATGTTGAATATCAATTAATCATTTTTTGAAAATAAATTCAATATAGGTAGACTTTTTAGGTCGAAAGTATTGATTGATTATTAAATACATATTATATATTATATTTGAGTATTAAAAATATAATATAGGAGGCACCTATGAATTCAAAGAAAAATTCAACAATAATTGTTTTTGCTGTCATTGTTATTGGCGTATTAGCATTTCAATTTTTAAATCATACAGGGCCATTTAAAGACAATAGTCAACATTCTTCATCTAATTCAACACAGACAGAATTTAAAGGAAAAGAAAAAGTCCACGTTAATCGGGTTGTAGATGGAGACACATTTGTGGCTAAGAAATCAAATGGTGAGCAAATTAAGGTACGTTTAATTGGTGTTGATACACCAGAAACGGTTAAACCTAACACACCAGTTCAACCTTATGGAAAAGAAGCTTCTAATTACAGCAAACAACATTTAAATAATAAAGATGTGTATTTAGAATATGATAAGGAAAAAGAAGACCGTTATGGTCGTACATTAGCCTATGTATGGTTAGATGAAAAAACAATGTATAACGAAGAATTAGTTAAAAAAGGATTAGCTCGTGAAAAATACTTTTCACCTAACGGTAAATATAGAAGTACATTTGAAAAAGATGAACAGCAAGCTAAAAAAGATAAAGTGAATCTTTGGAGTTAAACAATGAGTATGGGAGAACATTCGTCAAGAATGTTCTCCCATACTCATTGTTTAGTTATGAAAATTTTCAACAATAGTATTAACTTGAGTTTCAGATAGAGGGTGTTTAGATAATTCAATAGCATTATTAATCACAGATTCTAAAGAAGATTTTGTGGATACTGTATCAATATATTTCTCTCTTTCGTCAGCACCTTCAATTATATTAACACTACCATCACTAAAATAAATGACCCCAATACTTTGAACTTTATGATTAAAATATTTTTCAATGCCATCTTTTAAGATTTTTGCATTAATAGCAGCTTGTTCATAAGGATCATGTTGATAAAATTCATAGATGACTCGATTGTTTTGAATTTTTTCAACAAAAGTATATATTTCATCACGATTTGAATCAAATTGACTATGATATTGCTTACTAATATAATGACCTACAATTTGTTCTACACTTTGATCATTACCCTCTAAGTGATCAGAAGTAGGTAAATCAAAATGATAAAATGTTTTTTGTTTCCAACTTTTAACGTCAATATTAATAAGACCTACGTCAGATACAACTATATAGTCAAAGGTTCTTGCATACTCAAACAGTGGATGTTTAGTAGCTAAATTACTAGTCGTAATGATATTATAATATTTTAATTTTCCTGAAGCTTTAAAACGGTCTAAGATATCTTGTAATTCACGTTTAGCATTACGTTTTGAATGAGGACTAATCTCGTTATTAGAACTTAATATTTTATTTTTAAGTTCTAAATTTTCTTTACTGAGTAAAGAATTTTTAGAGACCATTTGATTTTTAGCGTAAACTTCAGTATCTATTCTATCTTGCATGTATTTTTGATTAAGTATAAATGCAAGTATAAGAATAACAATAATAATAAGAAGAATAATCGTATGTGTCATATGTTCACCTCCTGTTTAATATTTGTAAATTAGAAGATTAATGATTAAATTAATTTTCTATAGAAATCAATAATTAATTATAAACAAAATATATTTAATGTTCAATAAACAAAAAATGATAATTTAAGTTGAAAAAGAACATAATAACAGGATATAATTTATTCATTATTATAAATATAAAATTGTGTAAAATTATATCTTATAACCTAAAGAAGAGTTAAAAGATTTACAAATTTTTCACAAATTAAAATTGAAAATATAAAATTGTGTCTGTATAATTAACTTATGAAAGCGTTTCCTTTAAGGAGGACAGTTGTATGTCTCATCACCAAAATCATGTAGAAGAACTAGTTGGAATATTAAAAAATCAATGCCGTACAGCGTTCAAATTTCACGGTGAAGTTGCTATTCAACTATTTTTAAATGAACTTTTTGAATTACCTTCGAAAGTCGATATTTGTGTAGAAAGAAAACGAATAGTAGAGGTTTTAAAAGTTATTCCTTCAAGTTATACATTTAAATATTATGATATGTCCAATCATAACATGGATAAAGATAATTTAGATATTCTATCTATTTCTCAAATAAACGTTGTTAATAATGATAAAGTTATTTTAAGTATTTTTATTTATGATGTTATAAATGAGGAATGGATATTTAGACTAAACACTAATATCCGACTACCTAAAAGTAGTATTTACTTTCATTCATTAACTTGGGATGTCGATTATATTAAACCTGAAATCGTATTAATGTATGATTTACTAGATTATCAACAAAACAATTCAGAAGCCAATTATAAGTCAGTTTTAGATGCTCTAAGCTATTATCAATTTGTGATTTTAAAAATGGTAGTTGGAGAGCATAAAATTGAAAAAGCACTTACACAAAAAGTTTAATATAAAAAATCTGAGACAAAATAAATGTCTCAGATTTTTTTATGTAATGGTTATTTAGGACATAAATTTTTTAAGCATACACCATGATAGCAATACTCATAAGTTGATAACACAGCTTTATCTGCATTTTCTCTTGAAATACCAAACATCATAGAAATTTCAGAAGCACCCTGATTAATCATTTTTAGGTTGATATTGGATTCTGCTAGGGCATGTGTGATTGTGTTAGCAGTTCCGACAGATTGAGTCATTCCTTCACCGACAATCATTAAGATGGCAAGGTCATGGTCAATGCTTAATTCATCAATATCACATTTTTTTCTAATCGTACTCAATACTTCATTCTCTTTGTCTTTAATTTGATTAGAACGCATAATAATACTAATATTATCAATACCTGATGGCATATGATCGAAAGAGATATGATAGTCTTCTAATATTTCTAAAATTCTTCTTGTAAAACCAATTTGTCTATTCATTAAGTATTTCTTAATATTTATAACTGTGAAATCTTTATCGCAACTAATGCCAATAATTTGATTTTTATCTGTGACTTCACGATCATGGCGAATAAAGGTTCCTTTGTCCTCTGGATGATTTGTGTTTTTAATGACTACGGGTATTCTATGTTTATATAAAGGCTGTAATGCTTCATCGTGAAAAACACTGAAGCCGGCATATGATAACTCACGCATTTCTCTATATGTAATTTCTTCAATAAGTTCAGGATGTTCAATTACATTTGGATTTGCCTTAAAAATACCAGATACATCTGTAAAATTCTCATATAATGATGCTTTAATACCACGTGCTATGATTGCACCTGTGATATCTGAACCGCCTCTCGGAAAAGTAACAACATAGTTATGTTTAGAAACACCAAAGAAACCTGGGATAATAATTTTTCCTTCAATTTCTCTTAATTTATAAATTTTATCATAAGCGTCTTCTAAAATTTGTGCTTGTTGTGGTAAGTCAGTTACTAAGATACCAGCATCTTTTGGTGAGAGATATGTTGTTTTAATGCCTTGAGAATCGTTGTATTTAGCGATAAGTTGAGCATTAAAATTCTCACCACATGATAACAATGCATCGTATAAACGATCATGCTTATCGTTTAATTGTTTAATGATTGTTTCAAGTGTTTCATCTATTGTTTCTAAGAGTGTAGACTCCATATTTAATTCTTCTAAAATATCTGCATAACGTTGAATAATCTCTCTTTTTTTATCTTGATAATCCAATTGATTGATTACTTTTTCATATAGACGAATAAGTAAGTCAGTTGTTTTAACATCATTCTTATGTCTTTTACCAGGTGCAGATACAATAATAATTTTTCTGTCTGGGTCATCATTGACGATATTTAGGACTTTTTTAATTTGTGTTGCATTTGAAACAGAACTTCCACCAAACTTAGCAACTTTCATAAAATATACCAACCTTTCTAAAAAATCAGAAAATTCTATTTAATTTCCTGATACTACATGATAATATATATCTACATATTCACTTTTTCTTTTAAAAGTCCTATTCAACTAATTTGATTTAATAGTATAATAAATTTAAGTGTTTTTCAATAAAACAATTGTACTTCTCAATAATACAAATGGGAGGAAGATAAAAATTATGAAGGAATTAAACGTCGCATTACTGGGGTTAGGAACAGTAGGCTCAGGTGTAGTAAAAATTATTGAAGAAAATCGACAACAAATTAAAGATACTCTAAATAAAGATATTGTTATTAAACATATTTTAGTAAGAGATACCACTAAAAAAAGACCTATTAATATTAGTCAATATCATTTAACAGAAGACATTAATGAAATTTTAAACGATGAAGATATAGATATCGTTATAGAAGTAATGGGAGGAATTGAACCAACTGTTGATTGGTTAAGAGAATCTTTAAAAAGAAAAAAACATGTCATTACAGCAAATAAAGATTTACTTGCTGTGCATTTAGAATTACTAGAGAACCTAGCAGAACAACAAGGCGTAGCCTTAAAATTTGAAGCAAGTGTTGCAGGTGGTATTCCCATTGTTAACGCGATTAATAATGGGTTAAATGCTAATAATATCTCTAAATTTATGGGGATTTTAAATGGTACGTCAAATTTTATTCTTTCAAAAATGACAAGAGAACAAACTTCATTTGAAGATGCACTTGCTGAAGCACAAAGATTAGGATTTGCTGAAGCAGATCCTACTGATGATGTAGAAGGTATTGATGCAGCTAGAAAAGTAGTGATTACTTCTTATTTATCATTTAACCAAGTAATTAAGTTAAATGATGTGAAAGTAAAAGGTATCAGTAAAACAACGTTATCTGATATTAATGTAGCAGACAAATTAGGTTATAAGATTAAATTAATTGGTAAAAGTACATATCATCATAGCGAAGTTAATGCATCCGTTGAACCAACCTTAATACATAAATCACATCAGCTTGCAGCAGTAGAAAATGAATACAATGCAATTTACGTTATTGGAGATGCTGTAGGGGATACTATGTTTTATGGTAAAGGGGCAGGTAGCTTAGCTACTGGTAGTGCAGTAGTGAGTGATTTATTAAATGTAGCACTCTTCTTTGAGTCAAATTTACATACACTTCCACCTCATTTCGAATTAAAAACAAATAAAACTCGAGAATTAATGGATAATGGTGACGCAATTGCTATTGGTGAAAAATTAAATTACTATGTTGTCATTCATAGTAATGAATCAATTGATAAACTTAAAGATCAACTTAAATCAGATTTACCCTTCCATAAATCACTTCAAATAGAACAACGTGATTCTAGTTCTTATGGCGTTGTGATTATCGGATTAGACCAATCACCTGAATCACTACTTAGTAAAGCAAATTACAACATTGAAAAAATTTATCCAGTTGAAGGAGTTTAATAATTATGAAAAGATGGCAAGGTTTAGTAGAAGAATTTAAAGATTATTTACCGGTTAATGAAGATACACCTAAACTTACTTTAAATGAAGGACATACACCACTGATTCACTGTGCTAATATATCAGAAATGCTAGATATTGATTTATATGTTAAATATGAGGGTGCTAATCCAACCGGTTCTTTTAAAGACAGAGGAATGGTAATGGCTGTAACAAAAGCGAAAGAACAAGGTAAAAAAGTAGTGATTTGTGCTTCAACAGGAAACACTTCTGCCTCAGCAGCAGCTTATGCTGCACGTGCAGGTTTAAAAGCAATTGTAGTGATTCCCGAAGGAAAGATTGCTTTAGGTAAACTTTCGCAAGCGGTCATGTATGGTGCAGAAATTGTCTCAATTGAAGGTAACTTCGATGAAGCATTAGAAATCGTTAAAGAGATTGCACAAAATGATGATGATATTGAATTAGTAAATTCTGTTAATCCATTTAGAATAGAAGGACAAAAAACAGGGGCATTTGAAATTGTGGAGCAATTAGAAGAAGCTCCAGATGTTCTAGCAATCCCAGTAGGCAACGCAGGAAATATTACTGCTTATTGGAAAGGCTTTAAAGAGTATCATGAGAAAAAAGGAAGTCAACTTCCTCAATTATTTGGTTTCCAAGCAGAAGGAGCCTCACCAATTGTTCAAAATAAAGTCATTAAAAATCCTGAAACAATCGCTACAGCAATCCGTATCGGTAATCCAGCAAGTTGGAAAAAAGCGACTGTTGCGTTAGAAGAATCAAATGGTCTCATTGATAGTGTGACTGATGATGAAATTTTAGAAGCGTATCAATTAATGACATCTAAAGAAGGTGTATTTAGTGAACCAGCAAGTAATGCTTCAATTGCTGGTTTAATCAAATTACAACGTGCAGGAAAATTGTCGAAAGGTAAAAAAGTAGTAGCAATATTAACTGGTAATGGACTAAAAGATCCAGACACTGCTATCTCAGTTTTAGATAATCCAATTCAACCGCTTCCAAACAATAAAGAAAGTATTATCAATTATATTAAAGGAACACTTTAATATGAAGCCATCACTTCACCTGAAAATACCTGCATCAACTGCTAACTTAGGAGTAGGATTTGACTCTATTGGTATGGCAATTAATAAATATTTATACCTATATGTTGAGGAAGCGGAAGGAAGTAACTGGGAATTTAGATATTTAAACGAAGAGTTAGACTCATTACCGAAAGATAAAAGTAATTATATCTATACAGTTGCACAACAAGTAGCTGAAAAATATAATGTGACTTTACCTAATTTAAAAGTGTCGATGAGAAGTGAAATTCCATTAGCAAGAGGGTTAGGATCATCTGCATCCGCTTTAGTTGGAGCATTATATATCGCTAACTACTTCGGTAATATCCAATTATCTAAGTATGAGTTACTACAACTAGCTACTGAAATAGAAGGGCATCCTGATAATGTAGCGCCTACAATTTATGGTGGATTACTCGCAGGATATTATAATCCTGAAACCAAAGAAACAAATGTGGCACATATTGATATACCTGATGTAGATGTGATTCTTACTATCCCAACATATGAACTCAAAACAGAAGACTCACGTAGGGTACTTCCAGATAAGTATTCTCATGAGAAAGCAGTTCAAAATAGTGCGATTAGCAATACAATGATTTGTGCATTAATTCAACATAATTATGACCTTGCTGGAAAAATGATGACACAAGATGGTTTTCATGAACCTTATCGTCAACACTTGATTCTTGAATTTGAAAAAGTAAAAGTACTATCCCAAAAATATGATGCTTATGCTACAGTGATTAGTGGAGCAGGCCCAACGATATTGACATTGAGTCGTAAAGAAAAAAGTGGAGAACTTGTGAGAACATTAAAATCAGAAATAACAACTTGCGATTCTGAACTTGCAACAATTAATAATGTAGGTGTTATTGAAGAAGTTGTGTATCCTTCATAAAATTATTGTAAAATAGATAAGAGCAAAAATGAAAGGAGAGCAACTAAGAAATGAGTAAATATAAAATGATTGTTATGGATATGGATGACACTTTAATGACAAGTGATAATGTTGTTAGTCCTGAAACCAAAGACTATTTAATTCAACTACAAGAAGAAGGATATAAGATTGTTTTAGCTTCTGGAAGACCAACTGAAGGAATGATTCCAGTAGCTAAAGAATTAAAGTTAGATCATTATCAAAGCTATATCGTTAGTTATAATGGTGGTAAAACAATTAACGCTAAAACAGAAGAAATTGAAGTAAGTAAAAGTGTAACTAAAGATCATTTTGATAAAATTACAGATTATTGTCGCGAAAAAGGCTTTTTAACATTAACGTATCAAGACGGACAAATTATCTTTGATACAGAACATGAATATCGTAAAATTGAATCAGAATTAACTGGTCTACCTATGAAACAAGTGGATGATATTAAAGCGTATATTCAGTCTGATGTACCTAAAGCAATGGGCGTTGATTATGAAGAAAATATTTCAAAAGCACGTAACGAATTAAATGGAACATTTAATTCTGATATTGATGTGACGACGAGCAAACCTTTCTTCTTGGAATTCATGGCTAAAGATGTTTCTAAAGGTAATGCAATTAAAGCTTTATGTGAAACGTTAAATATTTCATTATCAGAAGTGGTTTGTTTTGGAGATAGCCTCAATGACCAATCAATGTTTGAAGTTGTAGGATATGCTGTAGCAATGGGAAATGCGAGTGAAGAATTAAAAAAGATTGCAGATAAAGTTACATTAGATAATGATTCTAATGGTATACCAGTAGCACTTAAAGAATTGCTATAAAACATTTATATAAATTAAAGAGGAAGCGGAATGAATTCGTAATGAATCAAGTTTCGCTTCCTCTTTTTTATTATCATAACTAGTTATTTAGCAGTGTGTGTCCAGTCGTGTTTACCTTTATTTCTTTTTACATAAGCATAGACTTGATCAGCTGCATAATCTAAATTTGTATATACTGTGATTGTATATGCAGATTGGTTATCGTGAAATGGCTCATCTTGAAATACATCTTTTAAATGTGTAAATAAGTTTTCCATTTGATCATGAGTTAGACTAGGATACTCACGTAATGTGCGTTTCAGTAATTGTCCATTTCTTTCTTCTAAAGATTGTACGACAATAAGAAAACGTTCATCACTCTTTATTACGTCATCAAATAAATTTGTTTGACCTACCATATTCAGTCACCTCTAAGTCATTATCATTATACTCATTATACAAAATAAACGACTATTAGAAAATATATATATTGTGTTTAATAATAAAAATAGGAGTAGAATTGTATTTAATTCTACTCCTAAATAAACGATGATATTAATCATGATAATGATGAGTTGTAAGATCCATATGATCTAATTTTACAAATTTAGTTTTACGAATCAATTTATGTACGATAAAGATAATTGCTAAGACAATTAAAGGCATGATATTAACAAAAAAATCACCTATATTACCATTAAATAAATCACCGATAGAATTACCAAGGTATAAGAAGATTAATGTAGCAAACACAATGATAGGACCTAGAGGGAAAAGCGGTGATTTGTAAGGCAATAATGTATTAATGTCTTTGCCTTGACGTTTAATACCTCTACGTAAACGTATTTGAGCCCATGCACTTATTGCCCATACAATAATCACTAACGATCCAATGATATTTAACAAGCTAAATACTGCATTAGTATAAAAATTAGCTAGAATAATAATTGCTACTACTAAAATGTAAGTAGTAACTAATGAACGCATCGGTAATTTTGTTTTATTATTTAATTTACTTAAAAACTTTGGTGCTTGCTTTTCATCACTCAAAGAGAAAAGCATTCTACTTGTTGTATACATTCCAGAATTCGCTGCAGATAGTAACGATGTAAGAATAACAGCATTAATAATTGATGCTGCAAATGCTATACCAATTCGATCGAAAACTATAGTAAATGGACTTTGAGATACTGATTGATTTTTATTTAATAATAAAGGATCAGTATAAGGAATAATAGCTGCAATGACGACAATAGATAAAACATAAAATAATAAAATTCTCCAAAATACTTGCTTAACAGCCCTTGGCATAGTTTTTTCTGGATTATCAGATTCACCTGCAGTGACCGCTACAACTTCCGTACCACCCACAGAAAATCCTGCTACAAGTAATACTGCTAAGAAGCCAGATAAACCACCTACAAAAGGTGCTTCACCTTTGGTATAATTCTCGAATCCATATGTATGTCCACCAAGAATACCAAAAATCATTAATATACCGACAACAATAAATACAATAATTGTGACTACTTTAATTAATGATAACCAAAATTCTGTTTCGCCAAATGCTTTAACAGTAAAGATATTTAATAGGAATATAATCGTTATAAAAATTAAACTCCATACTAGAGGACTGAAAATTTTAAATACATCCCAATAAAATAAAACATTAGAAGCTACCATTACATCAACGCTTGATACTAAAGACCATAGAATGTAATACAACCAACCCATTGTAAAACCGATAGACGGATCAATGAAACGGGTAGCATATGAACTAAACGAACCAGATACAGGATAAAATGTAGCAAGTTCTCCAATAGATGACATTAAAAAGTAAAGCATGATTCCTATCAATAAATAAGCTAAGATAGCTCCTCCAGGTCCTGCTTGAGAAACGACACTACCTGTAGCAACAAAAAGTCCAGTGCCTATTGCACCTCCGATAGCAATCATAGATATGTGTCTTGACTTAAGACCGCGTTTCATATTGTTATCTTCCATATAATATCTCCTAAATTAAAATTTAAAATATACAAATCATTTTAATCGTTTTGGTTCAAGTATTCAATAACTTTTGAACTATTTGTTTTAAAAATTTTAAATTTTCTGATTTTTTAAACGCTTAGTTTTTGATATGTAGAAGGAAACGGACTAAATTAAAATAAACTTATTGCGTAAAAATAAAGAATATGATAGAATTTTAAATCGTAAGAATTCCTAATTATATATAACGAGAAAGGATGTTATTGATGCGCGTTAATGTAACTTTAGCTTGCACTGAATGTGGCGATCGTAATTATATTACAACAAAAAATAAACGTAATAACCCTGAGCGTATTGAAATGAAAAAATATTGCCCAAGATTAAATAAATACACGCTACACCGTGAAACTAAATAATTCCTTATCTTTTAAATACGACAAAAAGATAAACTATTATAGACTCATACATGTTTAAAATGAATAACATGTATGAGTCTTTTAATTTTAAAATAAATGTCTTTGTAATTTTTTAAAAGTATGTTAAGATATAAAACGTAATTATTACGATTTATAAAAAGGAGAGAATATATGGCTAAAAAATCTAAAATAGCTAAAGAATTAAAAAGAGAAAAATTAGTAAATCAATATTATGAATTACGTAAAGAACTGAAGGAAAAAGGAGATTATAAAGCATTAAAGAAATTACCAAGAGATTCATCTCCAACTCGTTTAACAAGAAGATGCAAAGTGACAGGACGTCCTAGAGGTGTAATGAGAAAATTTGAAATGTCTAGAATTGCATTTCGAGAACATGCTCATAAAGGTCAAATTCCTGGTGTGAAAAAATCTAGTTGGTAATTGAAATTAATACTTTAGTCCGTTTACATTGTATTTAAAAAATTGTAAAGTATATAAGGATATAAATAATAAGAGCGAGAAAAAGGTGATTTCTCGCTCTAGATTACGTTATAAATAATTGTGTAAAGAGTCAGATATTTTATTTATGTCTACAGTGTCTTTTAAATATAAAATGTATAGGAGAAATTTAAAGTATGAAAATTTTTGATTATGAAGATATTCAATTAATTCCAAATAAATGTATTGTTAATAGTAGATCTGAATGTGATACGACTGTACAATTTGGACCTAAAAATTTTAAGTTACCAGTGATTCCTGCTAATATGCAAACAGTTATGAATGAATCTTTAGCTGAATGGTTTGCAGAAAATGATTATTTTTATATTATGCACCGTTTTGATGAAGCAGGTCGTATACCTTTTATAAAAAAAATGCAAAATAAAGGACTTTTCGCTTCTATTTCAGTGGGTGTAAAGGAAACTGAATTTGAATTTATAGAAAAATTAAAAACTGAACATTTAATACCTGAATATATTACAATTGATATCGCTCATGGTCATGCTAATTCGGTTATTAATATGATTAAACATATTAAAAAACATATTCCTCAATCATTTGTTATTGCGGGTAATGTAGGAACCCCTGAGGGAGTAAGAGAGTTAGAAAATGCTGGTGCAGATGCTACTAAAGTTGGTATAGGACCAGGACGAGTGTGTATTACTAAAATTAAAACTGGATTCGGTACAGGCGGTTGGCAATTAGCTGCATTAAACATTTGTAGTAAAGCTGCACGTAAACCAATTATTGCTGATGGAGGTATTAGAACACATGGTGATATTGCGAAATCTATTCGTTTTGGAGCCACTATGGTTATGATTGGTTCATTATTTGCAGCGCATGAAGAATCTCCTGGCGAAACAGTTGAGTTAGATGGTAAACGTTATAAAGAATATTTTGGTAGTGCCTCCGAATTCCAAAAAGGGGAACATAAGAATGTTGAAGGGAAGAAAATGTTTGTGGAACATAAAGGTTCATTAAAAGATACCTTAGTTGAAATGCAACAAGATCTTCAAAGTTCAATTTCCTATGCTGGTGGCAAAGATTTAAAATCACTAACTACTGTTGACTATGTTATTGTAAGAAACTCAATTTTTAATGGCGATAGAGATTAATATATATTTAGTAGGTGAATATTATTAAAAAGTTCCTTTTATTTACTGCAATATTTTTGTTATTTATCATTATAAAACCCATTGAAGAAAACCAGTTTTTTATTCATTTACAAAATAATGTAAGAGATAAAGTAGAAGTTTTATTAAATGAAGATACAAGTTTTAAAAATAATGTGCTTAAAGTTCCAAAAAAACAAGAATTTGCAGTTAATAATATTCAATTAAATATGTCTCAAAAGGAAGTAGAAAATAAGATAGGGCGACCAAAAAGAGTGACATCAAATGAATATGGTACAAAATGGTACACTTATTACAATGATGATTATCAAAATTTTTTAATGGTAAGTTACATTAATAATAAAGTTAATGCTTTATTTAGTAATCAAAATATTATAACTTCTAAATCTAAAATTAAATATAATACCCCTAAAAAAGTGGTTGAACAACGTCTCGGTAAACCAGTAGATAAAATTACAAAAGGACGTTATCGTTTTGTTGTAAAAAATAATGAATATGATGTTTTTTATAAAGATCACATTTATACCACTGCATTTTACGATAAACATAATAAAAATAACTTAACAGGGTTGTTGCAAGTGAGTGAATCGATGGAAAACCGATTACAAAAGCAATATGGTGCACCATCTACAACGCTAGAAAAAAGCTTTGAATATCAAAATTTTGATTTAGTTAATGCAGAAAGAAAACAACACGGATTAAATACATTGGATTACTCTAAAAAAATATCTCATACTGCAAGAAAACATAGTGAAGATATGGTTAAAAATAATTATTTTGATCATACTGATTTAAATGGTCATTCACCTTTCGATAGAATGAAACGTGATGGTATTCAATTTAATGCTGCTGCTGAAAATTTAGCTTATGGTCAACAAAGTAGTATTTATGCTCACGAAGGACTTATGAATTCTCTAGGACATCGAGAAAATATTTTAAATACGCATGTGAATACATTAGGTGTAGGTGTAGATTTTAATAAAAATCGACAACCATTTTGGACAGAAAACTATGCTGGATAATGTTTGATTTATAATATATAGGGGTATGTTCTTTTTGCAAGGAAGTTGATATTATGCCTACAAAGAAAAATAAAAAAAAGATATACTTGATAAAGTTAAAGAGATTTTAAATAAAAAATAAAACTAGAAGTGCTTAAGCACTTCTAGTTTTTTGTATATTAAACATATATATAAGAGATTTTAACGTAACAAACAAGAGATAAACTACAATTCTCTATAAAGACCAATGACTTTACCGATAACTGTTACATTATCTAAGTAAATAGGACTCATAGCACTATTTTCTGGTTGTAAACGATATCGATTTTTTTCTTTAAAAAAACGTTTTACAGTAGCTTCATCATCTTCAGTCATTGCTACGATAATATCTCCATTTTCAGCAATAGTTTGGCTTCTTACAATTACTTTATCTCCGTCTAAAATACCCGCTTCAATCATACTTTCACCGATAACATTTAAAATAAACACATCACTATTATGTGTGGATGTTAAATGTTCTGGTAATGGAAAGTATTCTTCTATATTCTCTACTGCTGTAATTGGAACTCCAGCTGTAACTTTACCGATAACAGGAACATAGATAGTTTCTTCTCTAGTCATATCATTATTTTGGTCATTCACGATTTCAATTGCTCTAGGTTTAGTAGGATCTCTTCTAATATATCCTTTTTCTTCTAATCTAGATAAATGACCATGCACAGTTGAACTTGAGGCAAGACCAACAGCTTCACCAATCTCTCTTACACTTGGTGGATAACCTTTTATTTGAACAACATGTTTAATATAATCATAAATCTCACTTTGTCTTTTAGTTAACTCTCTCATATATAGGCACTCCCTAAGTTTATTTTAATATAGTATATCATTTTTTGATTTTTTAAACAAACATTTGTTCGTAATTCTATTGACTAAGAACACTAGTTCTGTTAAGGTATTTATACAAACAAACGTTCTAGGAGTGAAAATAAATGCTTAGTAATCATACTAGTAATATCATTAAAAATATAATTGTCCTAGTAGTATCTTGCATCGTTTTTTTGGTGTTTTTTACTAACTTATATCAGAACGCTCATACGGAACACATGTACGAAATTACCGATCATACGATCCCTAAAAAAGCGATGTTAAACGATGATTATAAGAACGATATACCCAATAATACAGAACAAACAGACTATAAAGTGTTCGCCTTAGTTAAATAAATATTTAAGAGATATAGATAAAAAGTTATTACTTCTAAGAAATGGGAATATGAAGTATTATATAAAAATACTTCATTTATTTTAGAAAGAGTTTATGATGCTTAGATTTTTTATCTATGTCTCTTTTTGTTATATTAATTAAGTATTTTATATGTATTAAAGAAAAGAATAGGAAGTGTAATGACATGTCAAATAATAATTTAAATATAGATAGAATTAATGAATTAGCAAAAAAGAAAAAAGAGCAAGGTTTAACAGAAGCTGAAGCAAAAGAGCAATCTAAGTTGCGTAAACAATATTTAGATTCTTTTAGAGAGGGATTTAAACAACAAATTGAAAGTACCAAAGTCATTGATCCAGAAGGCAACGATGTAACGCCTGAAAAACTTAAAAAAATTCAAGAAAGAAAAAAGAATGATCAATAGTTAATAACATTTTAATCATTAACATTATAATCTTATCATTTACTATATTTTTAAGTTATAATATAAAAAAGATGATTAATTCTAGAAGGGAAGTATGTAAGATGTTTAATGAAAAAGACCAATTAGCTATTGATACTATACGTGCATTAAGTATTGATGCAATTGAAGAAGCAAATTCTGGTCATCCTGGTCTGCCTATGGGAGCTGCACCAATGGCCTACACGCTTTGGACTCGCCACTTAAACTTTAATCCACAATCTAAAGATTACTTTAACAGAGATAGATTTATATTATCTGCAGGTCATGGTTCTGCTTTACTATATAGTTTATTACATGTCTCTGGAAGCTTAGAATTAGAAGAATTAAAGCAGTTCAGACAATGGGGTTCTAAAACACCTGGACATCCTGAGTTTCGTCATACAGATGGTGTTGAAGTTACAACAGGTCCATTAGGACAAGGATTTGCTATGTCTGTAGGAATGGCTTTAGCTGAAGCTCATTTAGGTGGTAAATTTAATAAAGGTGATATTAACGTTGTAGATCATTATACTTACGTGTTGGCTTCAGATGGAGATTTAATGGAAGGTATTTCTCATGAAGCAGCTTCATTTGCTGGTCATAATCAATTAGATAAACTTATTGTATTATACGATTCAAATGATATTTCACTTGATGGTGAACTTAACAAATCTTTCTCAGAAGATGTAAAACAACGTTTTGAAAGTTATGGATGGAACCATATTTTAGTAAAAGATGGCAACAATTTAGAAGAAATTGATAATGCGATTACTAAAGCTAAACAGCAAAGTGGTCCTACGTTAATTGAAGTTAAAACAATTATTGGTTACGGCGCGCCAAATGTTAGCGGTACAAATGGTGTTCACGGAGCGCCACTTGGTACTGATGAAAGAAAACTTACATTTGAAGCATATGGATTAGATCCAGAAAAACGTTTCAATGTTCCAGAAGAAGTATATGAAATCTTCCAAACAACAATGTTAAAACGTGCAAATGAGCATGAAGATGAGTGGAAAGAAAAATTAGAAACATATACAGAAAAATATCCAGAATTAGCTGAAGAGTTTAAATTGGCAATCAGTGGTAAATTACCTGAAAATTATAAAGATGAATTACCAAAATTCAGTAGTGACCATAATGCAGCTACTCGTGCAGATTCTGGAGAAATCATTCAAGCAATTAGTAAATCTGTTCCTTCATTCTTTGGTGGTTCTGCAGATTTAGCAGGATCTAATAAATCAAATGTTAAAGAAGCTACAGATTACAATCCTAATACTCCAGAAGGTAAAAATGTTTGGTTTGGTGTAAGAGAGTTTGCTATGGGTGCTGCAGTAAACGGTATGGCAGCACATGGAGGTTTACATCCTTATGGTGCTACATTCTTCGTATTTAGCGATTACTTAAAACCAGCATTACGCTTATCTGCAATTATGGGATTGAATGCAACATTTATCTTTACACATGATTCAATTGCTGTAGGTGAAGATGGTCCAACACACGAACCTATCGAACAGTTAGCAGGTTTAAGAGCTATTCCAAATATGAACGTCATTCGTCCAGCAGACGGTAATGAAACAAGAGTAGCATGGGAAGTTGCATTAGAATCTAAACAAACACCAACATCTCTAGTTTTAACTCGTCAAAACCTTCCTTATTTAGATGTAGATGAAGAAACGGTTGAAGAAGGCGTACGAAAAGGTGCATATATTGTATTTGAAACTGAAACTAAACCTGAATATCTATTGTTAGCAACTGGCTCAGAAGTAAGCTTAGCTATTGAAACAGCTAAAGATTTAGATAAACAAGGCAAAGGTGTAAGAGTAGTTTCTATGCCAAACTGGTTCGCTTTTGAGCAACAATCAGACGAGTATAAAGAATCAGTTATTCCAAAAGAATTAACTAAACGTGTTGCAATTGAAATGGCTTCACCACTCGGTTGGCATAAATATGTAGGCACTGAAGGTAAAGTAATTGGAATCGATGGTTTTGGTGCAAGTGCACCAGGAGACTTAGTTGTTGAAAAATATGGCTTTACTAAAGAAAATATTTTAAATCAAATTCGCACTTTTTAATATTATGATTTAGTCAACATAGAGAGGGCGGGAAATGAATTCAAAATGAGTTCTTTCCTGCTCTTTTTTATTTTATGAATAGTACTTTATATGAAGTTATTTATAAATATTAGTATTCGTGTTAAACAGTTTGTTAATATAAAAACGAAGTGGTGTTATTCTAAAACTAACTCTTGAAATCAAGATAGTTATTTAGTAAAATTCAGTAGGATATAGAAAGTGGGTGAAACAATGGCAACTTGGTTAGCAATTTTATTAATCATTGTAGCACTTATCATCGGACTAGTTGGTGGTTTCTTCTTAGCAAGAAAATATATGATGGACTATTTGAAAAAAAACCCACCTATCAATGAAGAAATGTTACGTATGATGATGATGCAAATGGGACAAAAACCGTCTCAAAAGAAAATCAATCAAATGATGACGATGATGAACAAAAACATGGATCAAAACATGAAGAGTTCAAAAAAATAATAGTTATTAAAGGATTGTATGCCATAAGGGTTTACAATCCTTTGTTTTTGTTGTAAAACATTTTTAGTTGGAGTATTTAAGAATTATAATAGTATTAAACTTTTAGTTATGTGAATATAAGAAGGTGTAAATTTGGCATATTTAATTTTTTCCATAGTATTTGCATTGTTTATGGGGATTGTTGTCATAGTTATTCGTATGAAAGCACAAAAGTTCCCTGTAAATGAAAAGAAAATTATTTTACCTCCTATCTTTATGTCGACAGGTGCTTTGATGTATGTCATTCCATATTTTAGATTAACTGGGGCTGAAATTTTAGAATCTATCATTTTAGGTGTGATATTTTCGTCTGTACTTATCTGGACAAGTCATTTTGAAGTTCAAGGTGCTGAGGTATATATGAAACGATCAAAAGCGTTTCCAATCATTTTAATTTCGCTTTTAATTATTAGAACAATCATAAAAATATTTATTAGTAGCTCT
Source organism: Staphylococcus sp. HMSC072E01 (assembly GCF_001814125.1). Classification (NCBI taxonomy): domain Bacteria; kingdom Bacillati; phylum Bacillota; class Bacilli; order Caryophanales; family Staphylococcaceae; genus Staphylococcus; species Staphylococcus sp. HMSC072E01. The sequence continues at coordinate 179,781 of NZ_KV814968.1, forward strand.
ATTGATCCAGGAGAAATCGGAGGCATGTTCTTTTTATTGGCATTTAGTATGATTGTTCCTTGGCGTTTAGCTATGTTATATAAATATAAAAACGTTAAAAAATCTTTAGTCTCATAATAGAGATTAATAATATTAGCTTATCTAAAATTAAATAAAATATTATTTTTTGATATTAAATTGAATTGAAGTTTAGAGCGAGTATGTGAGTTCATTGAGAATTCAATCTCGCTCTTTTTTAAAATTAAATTATAATTCTTTAAAAAGTAAGGGGAATGTTATGAAAATTATACATACTGGAGATTGGCATTTAGGAAAGATACTTAACGGAAAACAATTTCTTGAAGACCAATCATTTATTTTAGAACAATTTATCCAATGTTTAAAAGATGAGAACCCTGATGTAGTTGTGATTTCTGGGGATATTTATGATACAACTTATCCAAGTAAAGAAACTATTCATCTTTTTGAAAATGCTATTCATACTATTAATATAGATATGAATATCCCTATGATTATTTCTAATGGTAATCACGATGGTAAAGAACGATTGAATTATGGGGCTTCATGGTTTGAACATTCCAAACTCTTTATTCGTACAAAATTAAAACATATGAATCAACCTATCGTATTTAATGATGTACATTTTTATGTACTTCCATTTGCTACTATTAGTGAAGTAAAAGAATTTTTTAAAGATGCTTCTATTCAAACGTATCAACAAGCAACAGAAAAATGTATTAATTATATAGCAGAAAATTTGAATAAAGAGAAAATAAATATTTTAATTGGTCACTTAACGATAAATGGAGGAAAAACTTCGGATTCAGAAAGACCTTTAACAATTGGGACTGTTGAAAGTGTTACTAAATCATGTTTTAACGTATTTGATAAAGTGTTATTAGGACATTTACATCATCCATTTAGTATTAAAGATGACATTATTGATTATTCTGGTTCACTGTTACAATATTCATTTTCAGAAATAAACCAGCCTAAGGGATATAAACGTTTGGTGGTTCAAGATAAAAATGAACTATCAACATCATTTGTGCAACTTAAACCTTTAAGAGAACTTGAAGTGGTGGAGGGCGAATATGATGAAGTGATTCAAGGACATATTCAACCTAAAAATAAAGATAATTATATACATTTCAAACTTAAAAATATGTCGCATATTAGTGATCCAATGATTCATTTAAAACAACTATTCCCTAATACTCTTGCGCTTAGCAATATTACTTTTGAAAATGAGGGACCTTTACATCAGACACAAATACAACAACAAGACGATCAAACTATTATTAAGCAATTTTATAAGATGATTACAGATAATGAGATGACAAAGTATCAGGAAGAAAAAATAAATAATTTAATCACTTTGGTATCGAATAAGGAGGTCTAAAATGAAACCAATAAAATTAACGTTAAATAATTTTGGCCCATTCTTACATGAAATGATTGATTTTACTCAAATTAAAAACGATCAACTTTTTTTAATTAGTGGTAAAACTGGTTCGGGAAAAACCATGATATTTGATGCAATTGTATTTTCGTTATTTGGAAAAGCTTCTACAGAAGGCAGAAGTGAAGCGGGATTAAGAAGTCATTTTGCAGAGGCAAAATCTCCTATGTGGGTTGAATATGAATTTCAACTCAATGAAAAATATTTCAAAATTATTCGTCAAGGCGCTTTTACTAAAGAGGGAAACACTAGTCAAACACCAGGAAAACTAGATGTGTATGAATATGATTCTAAAAGTGAAACATATGAATTAAGAGAAAGTAAAATCAGCGCTGGAAATCAATATATTAAATCATTACTAGGTGTTAATGCTGAACAATTTAGACAGTTATTTATTCTTCCACAAGGTGAATTTAAAAAATTTTTAGTATCCAATAGTACAGATAAACAGGGGATATTAAGAACTTTATTTAATAGTATACGTTTTGAGGAAATTCAAAATTTGCTCAAAAATGAAATGAAAGAAGAGAAAAAACAAATTGAAAAAAGATATGATCAAATTAAATTACTATGGGAAGATATTGACACATTTGATGATGAGCAATTAATTCAATTGAAACAAATTCATCATATAAAAACTCAAGAATTAATACAGACTATTCCCAACTTCAAAACGATAGGTCATCAACTTGAAGAACAAAGATTGCACATAAAAAATGAGCAAAAAGAACAATTACATTCTATAATAAAACGCATTGATTTAAATAAAAAGTTAGAACAACAACTGATTGAATTAGAAGAATATCATCAATTAAAACATCAATTAGATGAACAGATTGAAGACATACAAGCGTTAAAAGTAAAATTAAATCGATTAAAAGATACTGGTATGCTATTTAATTTATATGATCAACAACGTTTGAAAGAAGAAAAGTATCAAATAATAAAAACCAAAATAATAGAGACTGAAAATAAAATATCGCAAATAAATAATAAAATAAGTATACTTGAAAAAGAACATAAACAATTAAACAAGATGAGTGACTCATACCACTTAAAAAGTGAGAATTTAGAACAATCGAAGCCTTTTTATCATCAATTGGATAAATATCAACAAGCATTTGAAGAGCAAGAACATATTATTCATAATTATAATGAAATGATGAAAGAGCAAGAGCAGTTAATTAATAAAGAACATAAAATGAGTAAATCTATTGATAGCTATAAAGTGGATAATAAAGCTATTGATGAGCTAACTGAACAAATATATCAATTACAAAAACAATTAGATGAACAACAGAATTTAAAAGATAAGTATGAAAAACAAGTTTCCCTAAAACGACAATATCATCAACATTCAAAAGAGGTACAAAATTTAAAAAATGACATTGATACACTTAATCAACAGTTAGAAATCATTGATAAACGTAATATTGATTTAAATGATAAACAAACCTTTATTATTGAAATACAATCAGCGTTACGTATTGGCGATACATGTCCAATATGTGGAAATGAAATTGAATCTTTAAATCAGCATATTGATTTTGAAACTATTAATCAAAATCATCAATTACTTGATAAACTTTCTAATGAAATTAATGAAAAAAAACAGCATTTAAGTAAAAGCGAAACGACGTGTGAATTACTTTCTCAAAACATATCAGATTTAGGAGAGATAGAGTATAAATCGATTAATTTAGACCAAATCAAAGAAAAGTTACAAAGTGCAAAGTCTGAAAAAATACAATTACAACAACAATTAGAAGAGTTAGATAAATTACAACAAAAATTTCATGCATTACAGCAAGAGAAGCATCAGCAAGAACTTAAATTAGAGAAATTAGCTTCTCAAAAACGTCAGAATCAAACTTTAATTCAAGATTTTGAAATAAGTACAGGATATTCAAGTATTGAAACTTTTAAAAATTATTACTTAAGTCTTCGAAAAGAGATTGATGAATATCATCAACATGTTGATGATACTAATAAAAACATGCAATCATATCAAAATGCGCTAGCTATAGAAAATAATAGTGTTGATAATTATTTAGCTACGAGTAAAGAACTACAAAAAGAATTAGATTATTTTGCAACAACTATCCGAAAAGAAATGAAACGATTAGGTTTAGAAAATGAAGATGAAATAAAAAAATTAAAGCAGGAACTTCAAAATAAAGAACATATTGAGAAAAGAATTAATCAATTCGATAAGGAACAACATAAATATAACGTTGAAATAGAACGATTAACACGCCTTACAAGTGAAAAAGAACTTGAAGATATATCTAATCTTGAAATGCAAAAAGAACATATCGAAGAAAAATATAATCAGTATGTTAATGAGGTTGTATCAATACAATATAAAATTAAGAAGAATGATGAAAAATTTGCAAAAATAGAAAAACATATTCACTATTTAGATGAAGAGTTAAAAGAGCAGCAACAAATTTTTAATTTATCTGAGGTTTTATCTGGAAAGAATCATCAAAAATTATCGCTTGAAAACTATGTATTAATTTATTATTTAGAAAGAATTATACATCAAGCAAATATTAGATTAGATATAATGAGCGGGCGAAGATACCAACTTAAACGAAGAGAATCAATATCACAAGGATATAGTGGATTAGAAATCGATATATTTGATTTATATTCTAATAAGTCAAGACATATTAGTTCATTATCAGGGGGAGAAACGTTTCAAGCATCCCTGGCTCTAGCATTAGGATTAAGTGAAGTCGTACAACAAGAATCTGGAGGTATTACGTTAGAATCAATGTTTATCGATGAAGGATTCGGCACACTTGATCAAGAAACTTTAGAAACATCTCTTGATACATTATTAAATTTAAAAACATCTGGACGGATGGTAGGAATTATCTCTCATGTGAGTGAATTAAAACAACGAATTCCATTAATACTTGAAGTAAATACAAATCAGTATCAAAGTTACACAAGATTTAAATGGAAATAACAAAAAACCATTGGAATATTGGCACTGAACCCTTAAAATGGGAACTTAATAAAAACACTATGTTCTAGGCTGCTAATTCTCTGTATTTTACAGGGGATAAGTAGCCTAGTTTTTGTTGAATTCGATTATTAATATAGTTTTTAATGTATTTTTCGACAATATCTATTACAATATGATTAGAGCTATTAAGCTGATTATTGATGTAAAAAGTTTCAGACTTTAGCGAGGAATGAAAACTTTCTATCGGGGCGTTATCGGCAGGTGTTCCCTTTCGGGACATACTTCTGATAATGCCTTTTTCTTCGCATCATTGATAATAAGCATAA
>NZ_KV814969.1:0-773 GCF_001814125.1 Staphylococcus sp. HMSC072E01
GGTTCTGTTGCAAAGTTGAATTTATAGTATAATTTTAACAAAAAGGAGTCTTCTGTATGAACTATTTCAGATATAAACAATTTAACAAGGATGTTATCACTGTAGCCGTTGGCTACTATCTAAGATATGCATTGAGTTATCGTGATATATCTGAAATATTAAGGGAACGTGGTGTAAACGTTCATCATTCAACGGTCTACCGTTGGGTTCAAGAATATGCCCCAATTTTGTATCAAATTTGGAAGAAAAAGCATAAAAAAGCTTATTACAAATGGCGTATTGATGAGACGTACATCAAAATAAAAGGAAAATGGAGCTATTTATATCGTGCCATTGATGCAGAGGGACATACATTAGATATTTGGTTGCGTAAGCAACGAGATAATCATTCAGCATATGCGTTTATCAAACGTCTCATTAAACAATTTGGTAAACCTCAAAAGGTAATTACAGATCAGGCGCCTTCAACGAAGGTAGCAATGGCTAAAGTAATTAAAGCTTTTAAACTTAAACCTGACTGTCATTGTACATCGAAATATCTGAATAACCTCATTGAGCAAGATCACCGTCATATTAAAGTAAGAAAGACAAGGTATCAAAGTATCAATACAGCAAAGAATACTTTAAAAGGTATTGAATGTATTTATGCTCTATATAAAAAGAACCGCAGGTCTCTTCAGATCTACGGATTTTCGCCATGCCACGAAATTAGCATCATGCTAGCAAGTTAAGCGAACACTGACATGATAAATTAGTGGTTAGCTATATTTTTT
>NZ_KV814970.1:0-208 GCF_001814125.1 Staphylococcus sp. HMSC072E01
TAAAAAAAGCACAAGCACGTATACATACATGCTTGTGCTAAAATTTATTTTTAAACAGGGACAACATTTGTTGCTTGTTCGCCACGTTGACCTTCAGTGATGTCAAACTTTACTTTTTGACCTTCTTCTAAAGTTTTATATCCATCAGTAGCGATACCTGAGAAGTGAACAAACACATCGTCACCGTCTTCTCTTTCGATAAATCCAA
>NZ_KV814971.1:0-205 GCF_001814125.1 Staphylococcus sp. HMSC072E01
CTGGCAACGTCCTACTCTAGCGGAACGTCAGTCCAACTACCATCGGCGCTAAGGAGCTTAACTTCTGTGTTCGGCATGGGAACAGGTGTGACCTCCTTGCCATTGTCACCAGACAAGTGAATGATTATACATTCAAAACTAGATAGTAAGTAAAGATTTGCGTCGCAAAACTTGAAAAAATTGATTAAGTCTTCGATCGATTAGT
>NZ_KV814972.1:0-259 GCF_001814125.1 Staphylococcus sp. HMSC072E01
GAGCTGTCCTTAGTACGAGAGGACCGGGATGGACATACCTCTGGTGTACCAGTTGTCGTGCCAACGGCATAGCTGGGTAGCTATGTATGGACGGGATAAGTGCTGAAAGCATCTAAGCATGAAGCCCCCCTCAAGATGAGATTTCCCAACTTCGGTTATAAGATCCCTCAGAGATGATGAGGTTAATAGGTTCGAGGTGGAAGCGTGGTGACACGTGGAGCTGACGAATACTAATCGATCGAAGACTTAATCAATTTTT
>NZ_KV814973.1:0-300 GCF_001814125.1 Staphylococcus sp. HMSC072E01
CACTATTATTTTCTTTGTCATGAAGTAAACCAATCGCTTCAGTAAGTTTTGGTAAGACTGCTTTCACTTTGTCTAATGCTTCTTTCACTTCTGCTGGTGTTGCTTTTTCTTTATTTAACACTTCTTGTGCTTTCGTCTTAGCTTCTTCAATTTCACTTTGTATTCTTCCTAGAGCTTCATTATAAGCAGTGATGCTTGCTGGTTTTTTACCTTCGGTAATGCCACGTTGATCTAATTCTGGAAGTTTATGTTGTAATTCTGTTTTATCTGCTCTTAAATCATCTTTCGCTTGATTTAATG
>NZ_KV814974.1:0-1239 GCF_001814125.1 Staphylococcus sp. HMSC072E01
ATTCGTAGCCGATGGTAAAGACGGTGAAAATGGTGAGAACGGTAAAGATGGTAAAGACGGTAAAACACCAAGTATTGAACAACAACCGATTCGTGATAAAGATGGTAAACAAATTGGTGTGACAATCATTACGAAAGATGGTAATGGTCACGAAGTGAACCGTCAAGATATCTATAATGGTAAAGACGGTAAAACACCAAGTATTGAACAACAACCGATTCGTGATAAAGATGGTAATCAAGTTGGCGTAACGATTGTTGTCAAAGATGGCGATGGAAAAGAAATAAGTCGTGAAAATGTTTATAACGGACAAAATGGTAAAGATGGCAAAGACGGTAAAGATGGCCAAAACGGTAAAACACCAAGTGTTGAGCAACAACCAATTCGCGATAAAGATGGTAACCAAGTTGGTGTAACAATTATTGTTAAAGATGGTGATGGCCACGAAGTGAGCCGCCAAGACATCTATAATGGTAAAGATGGCAAAGACGGTAAGGATGGCAAAGATGGTCATTCAGTTACAGCAGCCACAGAACGTGGTACAAAAGATGGTCAATCAGGATCATATATTCGTATTTACGAAGTGAACCCAGATGGAAGTCAAGGTAAATTAATTAGCGAAACATTTGTAGCCGATGGCTTAAATGGCAAAGACGGTAAAGATGGTAAAACGCCAAGTATTGAACAACGTCCAATCAAAGATAAAGATGGTAACACAATTGGTGTAACAATTATTACAAAAGATGGTGATGGTAAAGAAATTAATCACCAAGATATTTATAATGGTAAAGATGGTAAAACACCAAGTGTTGAACAACAACCAGTTTACGATAATAATGGTAAACAAATCGGTGTGACTATTATTACAAAAGATGGTAATGGTAATGAAACGGGTCGCCAAATCATCTTTAATGGTCATGATGGTGAAGACGGTAAGACACCAAGTATTGAACAACAACCAATTCTTGATAAAGATGGTAAACAAATTGGTATAACGGTTATTGTTAAGGATGGTAATGGTAAAGAAGTTAGCCATGAAAACATCTACAATGGTAAAGATGGTCAAGGTAATACACCGAATATCACTAATATTTATACTAATATTGAAAACAACATCGTTGTTGTTATAAATGGTAATATTGAAATCACTGTGCCATGTGGTTGTGATGATGATGTAATTCCAAACCCACCAAATGATAATGATTCAGATGCAGACAGTGATGCAGACGCAGACAGTGA
>NZ_KV814975.1:0-247 GCF_001814125.1 Staphylococcus sp. HMSC072E01
TTCTGCTTGGTCTACTTCTGCTTGCGTTGCTGTTGCTTGATCTGCCACAGTTTGTGCTTGTTTCAGTGCTTCGCTGTAGGCTTTCCAGCTGCTTGCGGTGTAGTCTTTTTCTTGGTGTTTCTCGTTTTCTTTGATGATTTTCAACAAGTTGGTTTTATCTACTTCTTTGGTTGGTACTTTTACCAATTGCTTCACTGCCGAACGTAACTCTGTTTCTGCTTGGTCTACTTCTGCTTGCGTTGCTGTT
>NZ_KV814976.1:0-239 GCF_001814125.1 Staphylococcus sp. HMSC072E01
TTAATCAATGTTATACATCACCAATTAATCATAAGAGCGTACAGAGAATGATGCAGAAACATCATTTGAACTGCCGAGTTAGACCTAAAAAGACGATAAGGATAGGTAAACCGTATTATAAAACAGACAATGTATTACCAAGACAATTTAAAGCAAGTTGTCCCATGGAAGTATTAACAACCGATATGACTTATTTACCATTTGATCATTCTATGTTGTATTTATCTTCGATAATGGAC
>NZ_KV814977.1:0-58583 GCF_001814125.1 Staphylococcus sp. HMSC072E01
GCCGATATTGAGACCGTGAGGTCTCTTTTTTTATTTTAAAATATATATCTATATATAATTAATTAAAAGATGACTAAATGAATATACACTATGGATGGTTAGCATAGTGACTTTCATAAAAAAGTCCACATTCAATGACTACCAATCCAAAATGAGTCAGAACTCATTTCCTCTATTTAAACTGTAAGTGCTTTAATAAGAGCATTAACATGCTTCTCTAATTTTTCTTCTGGGATACCTCCAAAGCCAATTAAGAAGGTAGGATGTTGTAGTTTTTCGTTGTTGTAAGGATAAGGTGTTAATTTAAGATTGCATTTTTTTGTTCTTTTTATGCATTCATTTATTGTCAAATTATTTTTAACTACAAGTGTGAAGTGCATTCCTGTTAGTGCGCCTTCAATTTTCAATTGTTCTTTATATGGTGTTAGTTTTTCTAAAATAAAAGTTAATTTATTTTTATATATTCTTCTCATTTTATTAAGATGACGTTCAAAGCTACCAGTTGCCATAAATTGTGCGACCATGTGTTGTAAATGTACAGGCACAGTATTGCTTTCAACATACTGCATCTCTCGGAATAATTTTAGCAGTTTATTTGGTAAGACAATGTAAGCCATACGACAACTTGGATAAAGCGATTTCGAAAATGTACTAATATATATTACTTTTTGTTTTTTATCTAAATTCTGTAATGCTGGAATAGGTTTTCCGAAATATCTAAATTCTGAATCATAATCATCTTCAATAATATATCGTTCCTTCTTTTGTTGTGCCCATTTTATAAGTTGTGTGCGCTTCTTTAAACTCATCACATATCCTGTTGGAAATTGATGAGATGGCGTGATATATAAAATATCATTATTTTTTTGAAAGACGTCATCGATATTAATTCCATCTTTTTCTACTCTAGCTTGTGTATAACTTATTCTATGCTTATCCAGTACATGTTTAATAGGTGGATAACTAGGTTGTTCTATAATAAATGATGAATCTTTTAATAAGTCAGTAACCATATTTAATAATTGTTCAGTTGAAGAGCCAATTATAATTTGATTTGGATGACAAGATACTCCTCTACTATTAAATAAATAATGAGAAATTTGTTGTCTTAAGTTAAATTCTCCTTGAACGCTTCCTTTACTCAAAAGAGCAAGTTGATCTTCTTCAAATACTTCTTTAGCATACTTTTTAAATAAATGACTAGGAAAATGTTTAGCATCAATTTCAGCTAAATTGAATTGATACTGATACATATTTTCCTGTGTAGCTTTATCAGTTTCTAATATATCACTTATTTCAGGATAACTATTTGTTACTGGTAATGATTGAATTTCTGAAACATAATAACCTGAACGTGGTTTTGAATATATAAATCCTTCATCTAAAAGTAACTGATAGGCATGCTCAATTGTAGTATGACTAAGTGATAAATGTTCGCTCAACTGTCTTTTAGATGGAAATTTATCGTTTGATTCGTATACACCTTCAATAATTTGTTTTTTTAACTTTTCATATAAAGAAATATATAATGATTGTTTCTTTGCCATAAATCTGACCCCTAATTTTTTATTGAAATTGTACCTTTTTAAACATCAGTTTATATTTTAAAATGGATTTAATCAATTGAAAAGGGGTTTTATAAATGTCTAAAATTGTAGGATCTGAAAGAGTTAAACGCGGTATGGCTGAAATGCAAAAAGGCGGCGTCATTATGGATGTTGTTAATGCTGAACAAGCTAGAATCGCAGAGAAAGCTGGAGCAGTAGCAGTTATGGCCTTAGAACGCGTACCATCTGATATTAGAGCAGCTGGTGGTGTAGCACGTAGTGCCAATCCTAAAATTGTTGAAGAAGTAATGAATGCTGTTTCAATTCCAGTAATGGCTAAAGCACGTATCGGTCATATTACAGAAGCACGTGTATTAGAAGCTATGGGTGTAGACTATATTGATGAATCTGAAGTTCTTACTCCTGCAGATGAAGAATTTCATTTAAGAAAAGATCAATTTACTGTACCATTTGTTTGTGGTTGCCGTAATTTAGGCGAAGCAGCACGACGTATTGGCGAAGGTGCAGCGATGTTACGTACTAAAGGAGAACCTGGAACAGGTAATATTGTAGAAGCTGTACGTCACATGAGAAAAGTTAATTCAGAGGTTAGTCGTCTAACTGTAATGAATGACGATGAAATTATGACTTATGCTAAAGAATTAGGTGCACCATATAATGTATTAAAACAAATTAAAGAAGAAGGTCGTTTACCAGTAGTAAACTTTGCAGCGGGTGGTGTAGCAACACCTCAAGATGCTGCCTTAATGATGGAATTAGGCGCTGATGGGGTATTTGTGGGTTCAGGTATTTTTAAATCTGAAGATCCAGAAAAATTTGCAAAAGCTATTGTTCAAGCTACAACTCATTATCAAGATTATGAATTAATTGGAAAATTAGCAGCTGAATTAGGAACTGCAATGAAAGGTTTAGATATAAATAAAATCTCATTAGAAGAACGTATGCAAGAGCGTGGTTGGTAATTTATGAAGATTGGTGTATTAGCGTTACAAGGTGCAGTACGTGAACACATTCGTCACATTGAATTAAGTGGTCACGAAGGTATAGCAGTTAAGAAAGTTGAACAATTAGATGAAATTGATGGTCTTATTCTCCCTGGCGGTGAATCTACAACTTTAAGAAGACTTATGGATTTATATGGCTTTAAAGAAAAATTACAACAATCTGATTTACCAATGTTTGGAACTTGCGCAGGTCTTATTGTGCTTGCAAAAGATGTAGAAGGTGAGACAGGATATCTAAAAAAATTAGATATTACTGTTGCGCGTAATTCCTTTGGTAGACAAGTAGATAGTTTTGAAGCTGAGTTAGATGTTAAAGGTATTGCAAAAGATATAGAAGGTGTCTTTATAAGAGCACCACATATTGTTAATGTAGAAAATAATGTAGAAATATTAAGTTCTATTAGTGATAAAATAGTAGCTGTTAAGCAAGGGAAGTACCTAGGGGTGTCTTTCCATCCAGAATTAACAGATGACTATCGTATAACTCAGTATTTTATTGAACATATAGTTAAATAAAAAAAGCTTGAGATCAAAATCTCAAGCTTTTTCTTATTAAATGAAGAATCCAGCGATAGCAGCTGAAATAAATGATACAAGTGTTGCACCGAATAATAACTTAATACCAAAACGTGCTACGACATCACCTTTTTCAGAGTTAAGTGATTTAATCGCACCAGAAATGATCCCAATAGAACTAAAGTTAGCAAATGAAACTAGAAATACAGACGTAATACCTTTTGCATGCTCAGAAATACCCTTCAAGCTTCCAAGTGATTGCATAGCAACAAATTCGTTAGATAATAATTTTGTTGCCATCACAGAACCTGATTTAACTGCATCTTGCCAAGGAACACCTGCTAAGAAAGCAAATGGTGCAAATACAAAACCAATTAACGTTTGGAAATCCCATTTGATTGCTCCGCCAGAAATTAAACTAAAAATACCACTTACAAGGCCATTTAATAAAGCAATGATTGCAATATAGCCAATTAACATTGCACCAACGATAACTGCTACTTTGAAACCATCTAAAATATATTCACCTAACATTTCAAAAAACGCTTGTTTTTTAGTTTCTGATTCATCCACTAGCAATTTATCATCTTCTTCATTAACTTTATAAGGGTTAATAATAGAAGCAATAATGAAGCCACCAAATAAGTTTAATACAACCGCTGTAACAACATATTTAGGTTCAATCAATGTAAAATATGCACCGATAATAGATGCAGAGACAGTAGACATTGCAGAAGCAGTTAAAGTATATAAACGTTGTTTAGGTATATATGGTAATTGTTGTTTTAATGAAATAAATACTTCAGATTGTCCAAGAATCGCAGCTGCTACTGCATTATATGATTCTAAACGCCCCATACCATTAATTTTAGAAATTAAGAACCCTAACACATTAATAATCCATGGAAGAATTCTAGTATATTGTAAAATACCAATTAATGCCGAAATAAATACGATTGGTAATAAAACACTAAAGAAGAACGGTGGATTGTTTGGATCTACAAATTTAAATCCTCCAAAAACAAAATTAACCCCTTCAGCAGCTTTTTGTAACAAATAGTTAAATCCATTTGAAATACCACCGATAATTGTAATACCAGCAGTCGTTTTCAAAAGAATAAATGCGAATATAAGTTGAATAATTAATAATAATCCAACATAGTGCCAACGAATATTCTTTTTATCTGAACTAAATAAAAATGCTAGCGCTAGAAAGACAATAATCCCAATAATCCCAATAAGAATATGCATAATTCTACTCCTTTAAAATTCTCTTTATCTTATATAATACAATAAAATAATAGAAGTAACATTAATATTTTTAAATAAAAAAAACAAATTGGTTGAAAAAGGTCAAAGTTGGTCATATAATATAGTCAAAGAAGGTCAAAAGAGGTGGTAAATCATGCACAACATGTCTGACATCATAGAACAATACATTAAACAACTATTTGAAGAAAGTAATGAAGATATGGTAGAAATTCAAAGAGCTAATATTGCTCAACGTTTCGATTGTGTGCCTTCTCAACTCAACTATGTTATTAAAACAAGATTTACAAATGAACATGGTTATGAAATAGAAAGTAAACGTGGTGGAGGAGGATACATCCGAATCACGAAAATTGAAAATAAAGATGCAACGGGTTATATTAATCATCTATTGCGATTAATTGGTCCTTCTATATCTCAACAACAAGCATATTATATAATTGATGGTTTGTTAGATAAAGGATTAATTAGTGATAGAGAAGCAAGAATGATTCAAGTGATTATTGATCGTGAAACACTCTCAATGGATGTTGTTTCTAGAGATATTATTAGAGCAAATATTCTCAAACGGTTATTACCTATCATTAATTACTATTAATAAATAATAAAGAAAAGCGAGGTGTCTATGTGTGCTTTGCGAAAATTGTCATTTAAATGAAGCAGAGGTTAAACTCACAGTAAAAAGTAAAGATGGTACCTCTGAAAAGTGGGTGTGTTCAGAATGTGCGCAAGGAGAGCATCCTTGGAATCAACAAGAACATGCTGCGTCACATTCAGAGTTCCAAGATGATATTGAAGAAGCCTTTGTAGTCAAACAAATCTTACAACATTTAGCAACTAAACACGGATTAAATTTTCATGAAGTAGCATTTCAAGAAGAAAAACGATGTCCTACATGTAATATGACATTGAAAGATATAGCTCATGTAGGTAAATTTGGATGTGCAAATTGCTATGCAGTATTTAAAGAGGATATTGTTGATATTGTAAGACGAGTACAAGGTGGACAATTTGAACATGTAGGCAAGATGCCTCGTTCTTCACATCATAAACTGGCAATAAAAAAACAAATTGAAGAAAAAACGAATTACTTAAATATATTAATTGAAAAGCAAAAATTTGAAGAAGCAGCTGTCATTAGAGATGAAATTAAAGCCTTGAAACATGAAAGCGAGATGGAGCATGATGAATGATATGGGTGCACATATTAGTGAATGGATGAAAGAAACAGATGAATCTCCCATTGTAATGTCTTCGCGTATTCGTTTAGCACGTAATTTAGAAAATCATGTTCATCCTTTAATGTTTCCATCTGAACAAGCAGGTTTTAGAGTAATCAATGAAGTGCAAGATGCACTACCTAATTTATCTTTAATGCGTTTAGATACCATGGACCAACAAAGTAAGATGAAGTTAGTGGCTAAACATCTAATTAGTAAAGAATTGATTAAACAACCAGCTTCAGCGGTGTTATTAAATGAAGATGAATCTTTGAGTATTATGATTAATGAAGAAGATCATGTACGAATTCAAGCAATGGGTAATGATTTATCTCTGATAGATTTATATCAAAAGGCTTCAGACATTGATGATATTCTTGATGAACAATTAGAAATTAGTTTCGATGAAGATTTAGGTTATTTAACGACTTGTCCTACAAATATTGGGACTGGAATGCGAGCAAGTGTGATGCTTCATTTACCTGGATTATCTATAATGAAACGTATGAATCGTATTGCACAAACAATTAATCGTTTTGGATTTACGATTCGAGGTATATATGGAGAGGGTTCACAAGTTTATGGTCATATTTATCAAATTTCTAATCAACTTACATTAGGTAAGACGGAAGAAGATATTATTGATCAGTTGACAGAAGTAGTTCAACAAATTATTAATGAAGAAATGCAAATTCGTGAACGTTTAACACAATATAGTGAATTAGAAACACTTGACCGTATTTATCGTTCGTTAGGAATATTACAAAATAGTCGTATGATATCAATGGAAGAAGCGTCATATAGATTAAGTGAAATTAAGTTAGGCATAGATTTAGGATATTTAAATTTAAGTAACTTTAAGTTTAATGAATTAATGGTAAGTATCCAATCTGCGTTTTTATATAATGATGAAGATGAAAACGTATCTGTAAATGAAAAACGGGCAAATATATTAAGAAAACATACAAATTAGGAGGTTGTAAACGATATGTTATTTGGTAGATTAACTGAACGCGCACAACGTGTATTAGCACATGCACAAGAAGAAGCAATTCGTTTAAATCATTCGAACATTGGTACTGAGCACTTACTACTTGGATTAATGAAAGAACCAGAAGGTATTGCTGCTAAAGTACTTGAAAGTTTTAATATTACTGAAGATAAAGTTATTGAAGAAGTTGAAAAATTAATCGGTCATGGTCAAGAACATTCAGGTACGTTGCACTATACACCAAGAGCTAAAAAAGTCATTGAACTATCAATGGATGAGGCAAGAAAATTGCATCATAACTTTGTAGGTACAGAACATATTTTATTAGGATTAATTCGTGAAAATGAAGGAGTAGCAGCACGTGTATTTGCTAACTTAGATTTGAATATTACTAAAGCACGTGCACAAGTAGTGAAAGCATTAGGTAGTCCTGAAATGAATACTAAAAATGCAACTGCAAATAAATCAAACAACACTCCTACATTGGATGGACTAGCACGAGACTTAACAGTTATTGCTAAAGACGGTACTTTAGATCCAGTTGTGGGTAGAGATAAAGAAATTACACGTGTTATTGAAGTATTAAGTCGTAGAACTAAAAATAACCCTGTACTTATTGGTGAACCAGGCGTAGGTAAAACAGCCATTGCTGAAGGTCTTGCACAAGCTATTGTAAATAATGAAGTACCAGAAACCTTAAAAAATAAACGTGTAATGTCACTAGATATGGGAACAGTCGTGGCAGGTACTAAATATCGTGGTGAATTCGAAGAACGTTTGAAAAAAGTCATGGATGAAATCCATCATGCAGGTAATGTCATTTTATTCATTGATGAATTGCATACACTAGTTGGTGCTGGTGGTGCAGAAGGTGCAATTGATGCATCTAATATTTTAAAACCAGCGTTAGCGCGTGGTGAGTTACAATGCATTGGTGCAACAACATTAGATGAATATCGTAAAAACATTGAAAAAGATGCTGCATTAGAACGTCGTTTCCAACCTATTCAAGTTGATGAACCATCTGTAGAGGATACTGTTGCTATTCTAAAAGGTTTACGTGATCGCTACGAAGCGCATCATCGTATTAATATTTCTGATGAAGCACTGGAAGCGGCTGCTAAATTAAGTAACCGTTATGTATCTGATCGTTTCCTACCAGATAAAGCAATTGATTTGATTGATGAAGCAAGTTCGAAAGTAAGACTAAAAAGTCACACAACTCCAAGTAATTTAAAAGAGATTGAACAAGAAATTGAAAAAGTTAAAAATGAAAAAGATGCTGCCGTCCATGCACAAGAATTTGAAAATGCAGCTAACTTAAGAGATAAACAATCAAAACTTGAAAAACAATATGAAGATGCTAAAAATGAATGGAAGACATCTCAAGGCGGACAATCAACATCATTATCTAAAGAAGATATTGCTGAAGTTATTGCAGGATGGACAGGGATTCCATTAACTAGAATTAATGAAACAGAGTCAGATCGTTTGCTTAATTTAGAAGAAACATTACATGATCGAGTAATTGGACAAAACGATGCTGTAACTTCTATTAGTAAAGCAGTTCGTCGTGCACGTGCAGGCCTAAAAGATCCTAAACGTCCAATCGGTAGTTTCATTTTCTTAGGACCAACTGGTGTAGGTAAAACAGAACTTGCCCGTGCATTAGCTGAATCAATGTTTGGTGAAGAAGACGCAATGATACGTGTTGATATGAGTGAATTTATGGAGAAACATGCTGTGAGTCGTTTAGTTGGAGCGCCTCCAGGTTATGTAGGCCATGATGATGGTGGTCAATTAACTGAAAAAGTTAGACGTAAGCCATATTCTGTTATCCTATTTGATGAAATTGAAAAAGCACATCCAGACGTGTTTAATATCTTATTACAAGTACTTGATGATGGACATCTAACTGATACAAAAGGACGTCAAGTTGATTTCCGTAATACTGTTATTATTATGACATCAAATGTAGGAGCACAAGAACTACAAGATCAACGTTTCGCTGGATTCGGTGGCGCATCTGAAGGACAAGATTATGAAACAATTCGTAAAACGATGATGAAAGAACTTAAAAATTCATTCCGTCCTGAGTTCTTAAACCGTGTAGATGATATTATTGTTTTCCATAAATTAACAAAAGATGAACTTAAAGAAATTGTGACTATGATGGTAAATAAATTAACAAAACGTTTATCAGAACAAGATATTAATATTGTAGTTACTGATAAAGCTAAAGAAAAAATTGCTGAAGAAGGATATGATCCAGAATACGGCGCTCGTCCATTAATTAGAGCAATTCAAAAAACGGTCGAAGATAATTTAAGTGAATTGATACTTGATGGTAATCAAATTGAAGGAAAAGAAGTCACAATTGATCATGATGGCAATGAATTCAAGTATGATATCCATGATAAACAAGACAATAATATAGAAGATACAAAAGAACCAGCAACAGAAGAATAAAATGAGTTTAAATTCAGAGTCTAGGAGTCATTAAATCCTAGGCTCTTCTTTTTATTTATATATATTTAAATTTGTCATTATAACTGGATACATATAAAATAGATATGTTCAAAAAAATCGGAGGTGCAGTTTTGGCCAAGAAAAAAGTAATTTTCGAATGTATGGCTTGTGGATATCAGTCTCCTAAATGGATGGGAAAATGTCCAAATTGTGGTGCTTGGAATCAAATGGAGGAAATTATTGAAAAGACTTCCAATCCAAAACATGGTGTAAAGACAAAAGAGACACAAGCAAAAGTACAGAAATTAAATAGTATTAAGCATGAGACAACACCAAGAGTTCAAACGGACTCTAAAGAATTTAATCGTGTACTTGGTGGCGGAATTGTTAGTGGATCGCTCGTACTGATTGGCGGCGACCCAGGTATTGGGAAATCTACATTATTATTACAGATTTGTGCATCGTTATCACAGAAACTTAATGTACTTTATATCACGGGTGAAGAATCACTAAATCAAACGAAATTGCGTGCAGATCGTCTAGAGGAAGACTCTAGTAATTTAAATGTACTAGCTGAAACAGATTTAGAAGTTATTCATCAAACCGTGGAACAAGAGCGCCCAGATATACTTGTTGTCGATTCAATTCAAACGATTTATCATCCTGAGATTAGTTCAGCACCTGGCTCAGTATCACAAGTTCGAGAAAGTACACAAAGTTTAATGAATATTGCAAAACAAATGAATATAGCAACTTTTATAGTAGGTCACGTAACAAAAGAAGGACAAATTGCTGGTCCAAGACTATTAGAACATATGGTAGATACAGTTTTATACTTCGAAGGTGATGAACACCATGCTTATCGAATTCTAAGAGCAGTTAAAAATCGTTTTGGTTCAACGAATGAAATGGGTATTTTTGAAATGAAACAAAGTGGTTTGAAAGGTGTACAAAATCCTTCAGAAATGTTTTTAGAAGAACGCTCTACAAATGTTCCAGGATCAACAATTGTGGCTACTATGGAAGGCACACGACCACTATTGATTGAGGTGCAATCTCTCGTAACACCTACTACATTTAATAATCCAAGACGAATGGCCACAGGCATCGACCACAATCGACTTAGTTTGCTTATGGCTGTTTTAGAGAAAAAAGAAAATTATCTTTTACAACAACAAGATGCTTATATTAAAGTAGCGGGTGGAGTGAGACTGACTGAACCGGCTGTAGATTTAAGTATTATTGTAGCGACTGCTTCAAGTTTTAAAGATAAAGCCGTAGATGGTTTGGATTGTTATATTGGTGAAGTGGGATTAACTGGTGAAGTAAGACGAGTATCGCGTATTGAGCAACGTGTACAAGAAGCGGCAAAACTAGGATTTAAGAGAGTGATTATTCCCCAAACGAATATAGGTGGATGGACATTCCCAGAAGGTGTTCAGGTCGTTGGAGTGACAACGGTACATGATGCCTTAAAATATGCGTTTAGTAATCGCTCATCATAGGCATTTAAAGGGGTGATAACGTATGAAGGTATTAAAAGGAATTGTTATTATAATCTACATCATTCTTGGTGCATCATTTGGAATCATGTTAATTCCAGAAATTTTAAATGATTTAGGTATGAACACCCCTCCCATTTATACTAATCATTATGTTGATGGTTTAGTAGGGATGATTGTATTCTTTCTAATATTTGGTCTATTTATTAATAAAGTAACACGATTACTTAAAGACGCTGAAATGTGGATTATGAAACGTAGTGCAGTCGAAATTTTGTTTGCTACACTAGGATTAGTCGTTGGTTTATTTATTTCAGTAATGGCTTCATTTATTTTAGAAATGATAGGAAATTCTATATTAAATCACCTTGTGCCTATTATTATTACACTATTATTATGTTATTTAGGATTTCAGTTTGGTTTGAAAAAGCGTGATGAAATGCTTATGTTTTTGCCAGAAAATATAGCACGTTCAATGTCTAAAAATAATATCAGCGCTATACCTAAACTGTTAGATACAAGTGCAATTATTGATGGAAGAATTTTAGATATTATTAAATGCGGATTTATAGATGGAGAAATACTTATTCCTCAAGGAGTTATAAATGAATTGCAAGTAGTTGCAGATGCTAATGATAGTATCAAACGTGAAAAAGGACAACGTGGATTAGATATTTTAAATCAACTTTATGATTTAGACTATCCAACTCGTGTGATTCATCCTCAAAAATCTCATAGTGATATTGACAAACTGTTAGTTGAATTAGCTCAAGTCTATCATGCCCATGTCATTACAACCGATTTCAATTTGAATAAGGTATGTCATGTTCAAGGGATTACTGCATTAAATGTTAATGATTTATCAGAAGCAATTAAACCCAATGTTCATCAAGGTGACCGACTTAATATTTTATTAACTAAAATGGGTAAAGAACCTGGCCAAGGGGTAGGATATCTAGATGATGGAACAATGGTTGTTGTAGATCATGCCAAATCTCTTATAGGGAAACAGGTTGAATTAGAAGTCATTAGTTTATTACAAACATCATCTGGTCGTATTATATTTGCTAAGACTATAGAGGGGTCCTTAAGTTAATAGAAAAAAAGGTTTCATGTGAAACGTAGTCATTGATGAATTATTGTATAATATTTTTCGTTATGAGATATTGCTGAGTAACGTAACAACAGTAGCAATAGACTTATCAAACCAGCCAATTAATGCTACAATAATAAGGAAATGCGAAGTTGATCTAAGTATAGATTAGAAGTTAAAGTTATTCAAAAACGACTCTTTAAAGATTGTTTGGGATAACTTTTTTCTAATGAAAAAAATCATTCGCTATAAAGAATGAATAACAAAATTAGGAGTGAAACGAATGAGTGAACGCGTAAGAGTAAGATATGCGCCAAGTCCAACTGGATATTTACACATCGGAAATGCAAGAACTGCATTATTTAATTATTTATTTGCTAAACATTATGATGGAGATTTTGTAGTACGTATTGAAGATACAGATAGTAAAAGAAATCTTGAAGATGGAGAATCTTCACAATTTGATAACTTAAAATGGTTAGGATTAGATTGGGATGAATCTATCGATAAAGACAAAGGTCATGGTCCTTATCGTCAATCTGAACGTGCAGACATCTATAATCCACTTATTCAACAATTATTAGATGAAGATAAAGCATACAAATGCTACATGACTGAAGAAGAATTAGAAGAAGAACGTGAAGCTCAAATTGCTCGTGGAGAAATGCCACGATATGGCGGTAAACATGCACATCTCACCGAAGAACAACGTCAACAATTTGAAGCTGAAGGACGCAAACCCGCTATTCGTTTCCGTGTTCCAAAAGATAAAACATATACATTTGATGATATGGTTAAAGGAGAAATTTCTTTTGACTCTAATAATATTGGAGATTGGGTTATCGTGAAAAAAGATGGCGTCCCTACGTATAATTTCGCGGTAGCAGTAGATGATCACTACATGGAAATTTCTGATGTTATTCGTGGAGATGATCATGTATCAAATACACCTAAGCAATTAATGATTTATGAAGCATTTGGTTGGGAACCACCACGTTTTGCGCATATGTCATTAATTGTAAATGAACAACGTAAAAAATTAAGTAAACGAGATGGCCAAATTTTACAATTTATCGAGCAATATCGTGATTTAGGTTATTTACCTGAAGCGTTATTCAATTTTATTGCTTTACTCGGTTGGTCTCCTGAAGGTGAAGATGAGATCTTTTCTAAAGAAGAATTTATTAAGATTTTTGATGAACAACGTCTTTCTAAATCTCCAGCAATGTTTGATAGACAAAAATTAGCTTGGGTTAATAACCAATATATGAAAACAAAAGATACAGAAACAGTATTTGAGCTTGCTTTACCACACTTAATCAAAGCAAATTTAATTCCTGAAAATCCAAGTGAAGAAGATAAAGAATGGGGACGCAAATTAATTGGTCTTTATCAAAAAGAAATGAGTTATGCAGGAGAAATTGTTCCGTTATCAGAAATGTTTTTCCATGATATGCCTGAATTAGGTGAAGAAGAACAAGAGGTATTAAATGGCGAACAAGTTCCTGAATTAATGTCTCATTTATATGGTAAATTAGAAGCGCTTGAACCATTTGAAGCTGCTGAAATTAAAAAAACGATTAAAGAAGTACAAAAAGAAACGGGTATTAAAGGTAAACAATTATTTATGCCTATTCGTGTAGCAGTGACTGGTCAAATGCATGGTCCTGAATTACCGAATACAATTGAAGTATTAGGAAAAGAAAAAGTACTATCTCGTTTAAAAAAATATGTTTAAAACAATGTTAATATAATAAGTCAGACACACATGTTTAAACTTGAAATTTTATAAAAAACTTCTTATGATAAGATTAAACATATGTTAGTTAAAGGATTAGTAAATATACGATAATGTTGTTAGAGAGTATGCGGTTGCTGTGAGCATATCATTATCTATATCGAATGCACCTTTGAATGTTCAATTAAATATAGAAATGAGTATGATAAGGTAGACTAGTATGTTCATCAACTTACTTTATCTAAAATGAAGAGTGGAACCGTGCAATAGCGCCTCTAGCAGTTAATGTTAGGGGCGCTTTTTTTAAATATTTGAATGATACATGGACTGTAAGATATTCATAATATATAGAAAATGGGGAGGGCGAGCGTCTTGATAAAAAGAATGAAAGATGATGTAAAAATGGTATTTGAACAAGACCCTGCAGCACGTACAACATTTGAAGTAATCACAACTTATGCAGGCTTGCATGCGGTATGGAGTCACTTAATTGCACATAAATTATATAATAAAAAACACTACGTTTTGGCGAGAATGATTTCACAAGTATCTCGCTTTTTTACAGGAATTGAAATTCATCCTGGAGCGAAAATCGGAAAACGTCTATTTATTGATCATGGTATGGGTGTAGTCATTGGTGAAACATGTACGATTGGAGATAACGTAACGATTTATCAAGGCGTGACACTTGGAGGTACAGGTAAACAAAAAGGAAAGCGTCATCCAGATATTGGAGATAATGTTTTAATTGCAGCAGGATCAAAGGTTTTAGGAAATATCCAAATTGATTCTAATGTTAATATTGGTGCGAATTCAGTAGTCTTACAATCTGTGCCAAGTTATACAACAGTTGTAGGCATTCCAGGTCATATTGTTAAACAAGAAGGAAAACGAATTGGGAAAACATTTGATCATCGTAATTTGCCTGATCCTTTATTTGAACAAATTAAGCAACTAGAACGACAATTAGAAAAAGCTAAGAACGGAGAGATTAAAGATGATTACATTATATAATACTTTAACACGTCAAAAAGAGGCGTTTAAGCCTATTGAGCCTGGTAAGGTTAAGATGTATGTATGTGGACCTACAGTATATAATTACATTCATATCGGTAATGCTCGTCCAGCAATTAATTATGACGTCGTACGTCGATATTTTGAATATAAAGGCTATACGGTTGATTACGTATCTAATTTTACTGATGTAGATGATAAACTCATTAATCGTTCTAAAGAATTAAATGAAAGTGTGCCAGAAATTGCTGATCGATATATCAAGGCATTCTATGAAGATGTAGGGGCACTTAATGTTAAAAGAGCGACATCTAATCCACGAGTAATGAATCATATGGATGAAATCATTGACTTCATTAAACAACTTGTAGATGACGGTTATGCATATGAAAGTAATGGAGATGTGTATTTTAGAACCCGTAAATTTGATGGATATGGTAAATTAAGTCATCAGTCTATTGATGATTTAAAAGTTGGCGCGCGTATAGAAGCAGGTGAACAAAAAGAGGATGCATTGGATTTTACGCTATGGAAAAAGGCAAAACCTGGAGAAATTAGTTGGGAGAGCCCATTTGGACAAGGACGTCCAGGATGGCATATTGAATGCTCTGTAATGGCTTATCATGAATTGGGAAAAACAATTGACATCCATGCGGGAGGATCAGATTTACAATTTCCACATCATGAAAATGAAATAGCGCAATCTGAAGCACACAATCATGCACCTTTTGCTAATTATTGGATGCATAATGGTTTTATTAATATAGATAATGAAAAAATGAGTAAATCATTAGGTAACTTTATTTTAGTACACGATATTATTAAAGAAATTGATCCAGATGTATTACGTTTCTTCATGATCAGTGTTCATTATAGAAGTCCAATCAACTATAACGTTGAATTAGTGAATGCTGCTAAAAGTGGATTAGAGCGTATACGTAATAGTTATCAATTAATTAAAGAAAGAGAAGCAATCGCAACTGATTTAGAAACACAAACAGACTATATTGATCAAATTAATAATATTTTAAAACAATTTGAAGCTGTAATGGATGATGATTTTAATACAGCAAACGCTGTAACTGCATGGTATGATTTATCAAAATTAGCTAATAAATATATGTTAGAAAATACAACATCAACTAAAGTGATTCAGCGCTTTAAAGAAGTATATCATATTTTTAGTGACGTATTAGGCATGCCATTAGAAGGAAAAGAAAATGATGTATTACTTGATGAAGACATAGAAAAACTTATCGAAGAACGTAATGAAGCACGTAAAAATAAAGATTTTGCTCGAGCTGACGAAATTAGAGATATGTTAAAAGAACAAAATATTATTCTTGAAGATACGCCTCAAGGTGTAAGATTTAGAAGGGGTTAATATGAATGCCAAGCTACTAAACCCATTAACGCTAGCTTATATGGGAGATGCTGTATTAGACCAGCATGTACGTGAATATATTGTGCTTAAATTACAGAGTAAACCGAATCGCTTACACCAAGTATCGAAACAATATGTGTCTGCAAAAAGCCAAGCACAAACGCTTGAGGTATTAATAACAAAAGAATGGTTTACTGAAGAAGAACTAGATATTGTTAGAAGAGGCCGTAACGCTAAAAGTTATACGAAAGCTAAAAATACAGATGTACAAACCTATCGTAAAAGTTCAGGTTTAGAAGCTGTTATAGGATTTCTTTATTTAGACCATCGAAATGAACGATTAGATGCGTTACTTGATACGATTGTACAAATTGTTGATGAAAGGTAGTGAACATAGTGGAAGATATCGTTATTGTCGGTAGACACGCTGTTAAAGAAGCAATTGTGTCTGGTCATACAATAAATAAAATTTGGATACAAGAAGGAATAAGAAAGCAGCAAATTAATGATATTTTAAAAAATGCTAAAGCACAGAAATTGATTATACAAACTGTTCCAAAATCCAAATTAGATAATTTAGCAAATGCACCTCATCAAGGTGTAGCTGCACTGATTGCACCATACGAATATGCAGATTTTGATCAGTTTATTCAATCTCAAAAAGAAAAAGAAGGCCTTTCTACAATAATTATTTTAGATGGGTTAGAAGATCCACATAATCTTGGTTCGATCATTAGAACGGCAGATGCAAGCGGAGTAGATGGAGTGATTATCCCTAAGAGACGTTCTGTTTCGCTCACACAAACTGTTGCAAAAGCGTCAACTGGTGCGATTCAACATATCCCAGTGATGCGTGTTACAAATTTATCAAAAACAATTGATGAGTTGAAAGATAATGGATATTGGGTAGCAGGAGCTGAAGCGGATAATGCTACAGATTATCGAAATATGGCTGCTGATATGCCACTGGCTATCGTAATTGGTAGTGAAGGGCAAGGTATGAGTAGATTGGTTAAAGGTAAATGTGATTTCTATATTAAAATTCCTATGGTAGGCCATGTTAATAGCTTAAATGCTTCGGTAGCTGCTAGTTTAATGATGTATGAAGTATATCGTAAACGATATCAAATTGGAGATACCCAATGAAAGATAGATATCTAATTATTGATGGATACAATATGATTGGTCAATCAAGGGAATTGAGTAAAGTAGCAAGAGAAAGTTTAGAGGAAGCACGTGAACAACTCTTAGATGTGATTGCCAATTACAATGCAGTTGTCGCTGATGAGATTGTATGTGTATTTGATGCATATGAACAATCTGGTATAGAAAGAGAATACATTTATCATGGTGTTAAAACAGTTTTTACGAAAGAAAAAGAAACTGCAGATAGCTATATTGAGCGTTATGTATACAATTTATACAATAAACATACGACACATATTACAGTAGTGACCAGCGATATGAGCGAGCAACATGCTATTTTTGGAGCAGGTGCATATCGTGTTTCATCTAGAGAAATGTGGCGAGATTTAAAAGAGAATGCAATGACGGTTAGTAAATCAGTAGATGATTTTAATGAACGTAAACCAAGAACTCGAATTTCGTTATCAAAAGATGTACTTGCAGAATTTGAAAAAATACGACGAGGATATGGTAAAAAACGTAAATAATACAGTCTTGCTATTCAAAAGATGCGTCTTATACAATGTGCCTAACTTATAAAGAAAGGTTTTGTATATGACTTATTATTTTCGACAACTAGAAGATATATTTAAAGCTTTTCAATATAGCCAAAATACATTGGAGAAAGAACAGTTATTCGCAAATATAATGAATGTGATACGTCCTAAACTTATGATGAAGTTTAGGATGCTAGGTATAGATCATCAAGAACTAGAAGATTTAATTCAAGATACCTCGTTAAAGATATATTTAGCTTTACACACATTTAATTTTAATACGAATGTTCCATTCGAACATTATTTAAATCGTCTAGTTTATTCTGTAAAAAAAGATTTTTGGAGAAAACGTTATGCGTTTAATCAACGTCAACAATTGTTAATCAATGAATGTGTAGTAGAATCTCGTTTGAATCAAATGATAAAAAGAACGGAAGAACTATATTTAACTAGGTCAAGTAAAGAAGACTTGATAGACAGTTTTAAGAAGTTAAGTATGTTTGAAAGAGAAGTTGCAAATTTACTTCTACTGGATTATTCCCCATCAGAAATAGCAAAAAGACTAAATGTAAAAGATAAAGTAGTTTACAATAGTATTCAACGTTGTAAAATAAAAATGAAACAATATTTATTGAAATACAAACGTTAAGTATTTTAGTACGAGTTTGACAGTTTATTATAAGTTTATGTATAGTAGACTGGTATTAATATGAGTAAAGGTGAATTGAT
This sequence comes from Staphylococcus sp. HMSC072E01, assembly GCF_001814125.1. Taxonomy (NCBI): domain Bacteria; kingdom Bacillati; phylum Bacillota; class Bacilli; order Caryophanales; family Staphylococcaceae; genus Staphylococcus; species Staphylococcus sp. HMSC072E01. Next base: position 18,180 of record NZ_KV814977.1, read on the forward strand.
GTGAGAAAAGTACCTTTAGTTTGTGAAATGTGTGGTAGCAGAAATTATAATGTACCTAAAAAAAAACATCAGCTAAGAGATTACAACTGAAGAAATATTGTTCCAGATGTAATGAACACACGATGCATAAAGAATCAAAGTAATGAGTTTATAAGTATATACTTTGAAAAGCATGGAGGTAAGGTTATGGCTAAAGATAAAGACGCAAGTAAGAATAAAGAAAGTTTCTTCCAAGGCGTTAAAAGCGAAATGGAAAAAACAAGTTGGCCTACGAAAGAAGAACTTTTTAAATATACTGTCATTGTAGTAGCTACAGTAATTTTCTTTATGGTCTTTTTCTGGGTATTAGACGTAGGTATTGGTAATTTAATTCAATTATTTAGATAAAAGTAAGGAGTGACAACATGTCTGAAGAAGTTGGGGCTAAGCGTTGGTACGCAGTGCATACGTATTCTGGATATGAAAATAAAGTTAAAAAGAATTTAGAAAAAAGAGTAGAATCAATGAATATGACAGAGCAAATTTTTAGAGTTGTCATACCTGAAGAGGAAGAAACACAAGTTAAAGATGGGAAAGCAAAAAAACAGGTTAAAAAGACATTTCCTGGATATGTTTTAGTAGAGCTTATTATGACAGATGAATCATGGTATGTTGTACGTAATACTCCAGGTGTCACAGGATTTGTTGGTTCAGCAGGTGCAGGTTCAAAACCTAATCCATTACTTCCTGAAGAAATGAGATTCATCTTAAAACAAATGGGACTTAAAGAAAAAACAATTGATGTAGAATTAGATGTAGGTGAACAAGTCCGCATCAAATCAGGACCATTTGCAAATCAAGTTGGTGAAGTTCAAGAAATCGAAGCAGATAAATTTAAATTAACTGTATTAGTCGATATGTTTGGTAGAGAAACACCAGTTGAAGTAGAATTCGATCAAATAGAAAAATTATAATCATTTTAAATTATAAAGTATGATTTGCTTAAAAAGATGAAATTTTACTATTGATTTTTAATTAAGTTTAATGTTAAAATAATGTGGTCGCGTTTTTAGAACGCTCATTTCGTCACGAAATGTTTATGAGTGGGAGGGCAAAACTGAGCCCTGTGACCACATCACGATATCAAGGAGGTGCACATCGTGGCTAAAAAAGTAGAAAAAGTAGTTAAATTACAAATTCCTGCAGGTAAAGCGAACCCAGCACCACCAGTTGGTCCAGCATTAGGTCAAGCAGGTGTGAACATCATGGGATTCTGTAAAGAATTCAATGCACGTACACAAGAACAAGCAGGTTTAATCATTCCGGTAGAAATCAGTGTATATGAAGATCGTTCATTTACATTCATTACTAAAACTCCACCGGCTCCAGTACTACTTAAAAAAGCAGCTGGCGTTGAAAAAGGTTCTGGTGAACCAAACAAAACTAAAGTTGCTACAGTAACTAAAGATCAAGTACGTGAAATTGCTCAAACAAAAATGCAAGACTTAAACGCTGCAGACGAAGAAGCAGCTATGCGTATTATCGAAGGTACTGCACGTAGTATGGGTATCACTGTACAATAATTATTAAATGAAAATGAGTTTGAATTTGAAATAAACTGATAGACGATAGCAGGTAACAGAAACGACAACATATATTGTCTATGATTAGTCATTAGTAAATTAATATTTATTAATGACATCATCTGTTATCTGCTCTTAACTTGTGTAAATCACACAAGTAAGCGTGGGAGGAAATTCCGCTAAAACCACTAAAGGAGGAACAATAAATGGCTAAAAAAGGTAAAAAGTATCAAGAAGCAGCTAATAAAGTTGACCGTACTAAATACTATAGTGTTGAAGAAGCAATTAAATTAGCTAAAGAAACTAGTATCGCTAACTTTGATGCGTCAGTTGAAGTAGCATTCCGTTTAGGTATTGATACACGTAAAAATGACCAACAAATCCGTGGTGCAGTAGTGCTACCAAACGGTACTGGTAAATCACAACGTGTATTAGTTTTCGCTAAAGGCGATAAAATTACAGAAGCAGAAGAAGCAGGCGCAGATTACGTAGGTGAATCTGAATATGCTCAAAAAATCCAACAAGGTTGGTTCGACTTTGACGTAGTAGTAGCTACACCTGACATGATGGGTGAAGTTGGTAAATTAGGTCGTGTATTAGGACCTAAAGGTTTAATGCCAAACCCTAAAACTGGTACAGTAACTATGGACGTTAAAAAAGCTGTAGAAGAAATTAAAGCTGGTAAAGTTGAATATCGTGCTGAAAAAGCAGGTATCGTACATGCTACGATTGGTAAAGTATCTTTCGACGAAGAAAAATTAGTTGAAAACTTTAATGCTTTACAAGATGTTTTAGCTAAAGCTAAACCAGCATCTGCTAAAGGTACTTACTTCAAATCTGTTGCTGTAACTACAACAATGGGTCCTGGAGTTAAAGTAGATACTTCATCTTTTAAACTTTAATTTCAAATATATGAATAGATTGTAGACTGGTAGATAATCATTGCTTATTTTGAAAAAGATAAGATCATTTTCTTCCAGTCTTTTTAAAAAAACAATTGACATATTACAATAAACAAGTTATATTATTTATTGTGATTATTTTACCTAAGACAGTAGGAGTTAATCTTTAACTTAAAACAATATCCTACCGAGGCTAAAATTGACTTGAACGTGATGATTATTATAATGATCTTTCAAGCACTTTTTGCCGTGGGTAGAAAGTGCTTTTTTTATTAAAAAAGCACCAAAAATAAAAATGGAGGTGTCTGAATGTCTGCTATTATTGAAGCTAAAAAACAACAAGTTGACGTTATCGCTGAACAACTTAAAAATTCAGTTTCAACTGTTATCGTGGACTACCGTGGTTTAACTGTTGCGGAAGTAACTGATTTACGTGCTCAATTACGTGAAGCTGGTGTTGAGTATAAAGTATACAAAAACACATTAGTTCGTCGTGCAGCTGAAAAAGCAGGTATCGAAGGCTTAGATGAATTCTTAACTGGTCCTACAGCTATCGCTACAACTACTGATGATGTAGTTGCTCCAGCGAAAGTGATCTCAGGATTTGCTAAAGAACATGAAGCTTTAGAAATTAAAACAGGCGTTATGGAAGGCAACGTTATCTCAGCAGAAGAAGTTAAAACTGTTGGTTCATTACCTTCACACGATGGTCTTGTATCTATGCTTTTATCAGTATTACAAGCTCCAGTACGCAACTTCGCTTATGCGGTTAAAGCTGTTGGAGAACAAAAAGAAGAAAGCGCTGAATAATTGCGCATAAAATTTTAAAATAAATGGAGGAATAATAAAATGGCTAATCAAGAACAAATCATTGAAGCAATTAAAGAAATGTCAGTATTAGAATTAAACGATTTAGTAAAAGCAATTGAAGAAGAATTTGGTGTAACAGCAGCAGCTCCTGTAGCAGCAGCTGGTGCAGCTGGTGGCGGAGACGCTGGTGCAGAAAAAACTGAATTTGACGTTGAATTAACTTCAGCTGGATCTTCAAAAATCAAAGTTGTTAAAGCAGTTAAAGAAGCAACTGGCTTAGGCTTAAAAGACGCTAAAGAATTAGTAGACAACGCTCCTAAAGTAATCAAAGAAGCTGTTTCTAAAGAAGATGCTGAAAAACTTAAAGAACAATTAGAAGAAGTTGGAGCTACTGTAGAATTAAAATAATTCTAGTATCTTAACTTAATATATAAGTAAATCATTTTAACTTAGTCACTTTAGAGTGAAAGTGTTAATGATTACTTGCATTCTTTGAGAAATTAAAACCCCGTTATTGTTGATAACGGGGTTTTAATTCATTTTCTAATCAAATAGATGAACGAATAAAGAGGTGAAATCATGAGTCACTATTATGATGAAAATCCTGAAGTACAAAGTGATGAAAAAACAATTCAATACTTTTATCATAAATCTCAGTTAAAACTAACGACAGATGCAGGCGTTTTTTCAAAAGGAAAAGTAGACTTTGGGTCTGATTTATTAGTACAAACGTTTTTAAATGAATATCCACCAGGTCCAAGTAAACGTATCATTGATGTTGGCTGTGGTTATGGTCCTATTGGTTTAATGATTGCTAAAGTGTCACCACACCATCAAATGACTATGGTAGATGTGAATCATCGAGCTTTACATTTAGCTGAAAAGAACAAAAAACAAAATCAAATTGATAACGTCATCATTACAGAAAGTGATGGTCTGTCACAAGTTGAGAATGAATACTTTGACTTTGTATTAACAAATCCACCAATTAGAGCTGGAAAAAATGTTGTTCATCGAATCTTTGAAGAAGCATATCAAAAGCTAAAAAATCAAGGTGAACTCTATGTTGTCATTCAGAAAAAGCAAGGTATGCCTTCTGCTAAAAAGAAAATGGAAGAAATATTTAATAATGTAGAAACTGTGAACAAAAGTAAAGGGTACTATATATTGAAGAGCCAAAAAGGTTGATTTCAAAATGGTATTCTGATATAGTTATAAAATGTAAAAATTTATGTTCAACAAGTGTGTACTTTTACGCAAAATGAGCACGATAAACAAGAATAAGAAAAGAATCGAAAATGGTGTCATCAATTGTGTTGCCGTTTTCTTTTTGTCTTGTTATGTGAAATTTTGTGTATAAGTTCAACACAATATTTGAGGGGTGAATCTGTTTGGCAGGTCAAGTTGTCCAATATGGAAGACATCGTAAACGTAGAAATTATGCGAGAATTTCAGAAGTATTAGAATTACCTAACTTAATAGAAATTCAAACTAAATCTTATGACTGGTTCTTAAAAGAAGGTTTATTAGAAATGTTCCGTGATATTTCACCAATTGAAGATTTCACTGGAAACCTATCTTTAGAATTTGTGGATTATAGATTAGGTGAACCAAAATATGATTTAGAAGAATCAAAAAACCGTGACGCTACTTATGCTGCACCTCTTCGTGTTAAAGTACGTCTTATTATCAAAGAAACTGGTGAAGTTAAAGAACAAGAAGTTTTCATGGGTGACTTCCCATTGATGACGGATACTGGTACGTTCGTAATTAATGGTGCAGAACGTGTTATCGTTTCACAATTAGTACGTTCACCATCAGTATATTTTAATGAAAAAATAGATAAAAATGGACGTGAAAATTACGACGCAACGATTATTCCAAACCGTGGTGCGTGGTTAGAATATGAAACAGATGCTAAAGACATCGTTTACGTTCGAATTGATAGAACACGTAAATTACCTTTAACAGTATTATTACGTGCTTTAGGATTCTCTAGTGATCAAGAAATTATCGATTTATTAGGAGACAGTGAATACTTACGTAATACGCTTGAAAAAGATAGTACTGAAAATACTGAACAAGCTTTATTAGAAATCTATGAACGTTTACGTCCTGGTGAACCACCAACAGTTGAAAACGCAAAAAGCTTATTATATTCACGTTTCTTCGACCCTAAACGCTATGATTTAGCAAGTGTTGGTCGCTATAAAACAAATAAAAAGTTACACCTAAAACATCGTTTGTTTAACCAAAAATTAGCGGAACCAATCGTTGACAGCGAAACAGGTGAAATTGTTGCTGAAGAAGGAACAGTTTTAGATCGTCGTAAATTAGACGAAATTATGAATGTTTTAGAGTCAAATGCAAACAGTGAAGTGTTCGAGTTAGAAGGTAGCGTTATTGATGAACCTGTAGAAATTCAATCAATTAAAGTGTATGTTCCAAATGATGAAGAAGAACGCACTACAACAGTGATTGGTAATGCATTACCTGATTCAGAAGTGAAATGTATTACACCAGCAGATATTATTGCCTCAATGAGTTATTTCTTTAACTTATTGAATGGTATTGGTTATACAGATGATATTGACCATTTAGGTAATCGTCGTTTACGTTCAGTAGGTGAACTGTTACAAAACCAATTCCGAATTGGTTTATCTAGAATGGAACGTGTCGTTCGCGAAAGAATGTCTATTCAAGATACTGATTCAATTACACCACAACAATTAATTAATATTAGACCTGTAATTGCTTCAATTAAAGAATTCTTTGGTAGTTCTCAATTGTCTCAATTCATGGACCAAGCTAACCCATTAGCAGAGTTAACACATAAACGTCGTCTTTCTGCTTTAGGACCTGGTGGTTTAACACGTGAACGTGCACAAATGGAAGTTCGTGACGTACACTATTCTCACTATGGTCGTATGTGTCCAATTGAAACACCAGAGGGACCAAACATTGGTTTAATTAACTCATTATCTAGTTATGCACGTGTAAATGAATTTGGTTTTATCGAAACACCATATCGTAAAGTAGATATTGATACCAATTCAATTACTGATCAAATTGATTATTTAACTGCTGATGAAGAAGATAGCTATGTAGTTGCACAAGCCAATTCTCGTTTAGATGAAAATGGTCGTTTCCTAGATGATGAAGTGGTATGTCGTTTCCGTGGTAACAACACTGTGATGGCAAAAGAAAAAATGGACTACATGGATGTATCTCCTAAACAAGTAGTATCAGCGGCGACAGCTTGTATTCCATTCCTTGAAAACGATGACTCTAACCGTGCGTTAATGGGTGCGAACATGCAACGTCAAGCAGTACCATTGATGAATCCTGAAGCTCCATTTGTGGGTACAGGTATGGAACATGTGGCAGCTCGTGACTCTGGTGCAGCAATTACTGCAAAACATAGAGGTCGTGTTGAACACGTTGAATCTAATGAAATCTTAGTTCGTCGTTTAGTTGAGGAAAATGGAACTGAACATGAAGGCGAATTAGATCGTTACCCACTAGCTAAATTTAAACGTTCAAACTCTGGTACTTGTTATAACCAACGTCCAATCGTTTCTGTAGGTGACGTTGTAGAATATAATGAAATTTTAGCTGATGGTCCTTCAATGGAATTAGGAGAAATGGCATTAGGTCGTAACGTCGTTGTAGGTTTCATGACTTGGGACGGATATAACTATGAGGATGCCGTTATCATGAGTGAACGATTAGTTAAAGATGATGTATATACTTCAATTCATATTGAAGAATACGAATCTGAAGCACGTGATACTAAATTAGGACCTGAAGAAATCACACGTGATATTCCTAACGTTTCTGAAAATGCACTTAAAAACTTAGACGATCGTGGTATTATATACGTTGGTGCAGAAGTTAAAGATGGAGATATCTTAGTTGGTAAAGTAACGCCAAAAGGCGTTACAGAATTAACTGCAGAAGAACGATTATTACACGCTATCTTTGGTGAAAAAGCAAGAGAAGTTCGTGATACTTCATTACGTGTCCCACATGGTGCAGGTGGTATCGTTCTAGACGTTAAAGTATTTAATCGTGAAGAAGGCGATGATACGTTATCACCAGGTGTGAACCAACTTGTTCGTGTATATATCGTTCAAAAACGTAAAATCCATGTTGGGGACAAAATGTGTGGTCGTCATGGTAACAAAGGGGTTATCTCTAAGATTGTTCCTGAAGAAGATATGCCTTACTTACCAGATGGACGTCCAATCGATATCATGTTAAACCCACTAGGTGTACCATCACGTATGAACATTGGACAAGTTTTAGAGTTACATTTAGGTATGGCTGCTAAAAACTTAGGTATTCATGTTGCTTCTCCAGTATTCGATGGTGCAAACGACGATGATGTATGGTCTACAATCGAAGAGGCTGGTATGGCACGTGATGGTAAAACAGTATTATATGATGGACGTACTGGTGAACCATTTGATAATCGTATTTCTGTTGGAGTAATGTATATGCTTAAACTTGCTCACATGGTTGACGATAAATTGCATGCACGTTCAACTGGACCTTACTCACTTGTTACACAACAACCACTTGGTGGTAAAGCACAATTCGGTGGACAACGTTTCGGTGAGATGGAGGTATGGGCACTTGAAGCTTATGGTGCAGCATACACATTACAAGAAATCTTAACTTATAAATCTGACGATACTGTAGGTCGTGTTAAAACATACGAATCTATCGTTAAAGGTGAAAACATTTCAAGACCAAGTGTTCCTGAATCATTCCGAGTATTGATGAAAGAATTACAAAGTTTAGGTTTAGATGTAAAAGTTATGGATGAACATGATAATGAAATCGAAATGGCCGATGTTGATGATGAAGATGCAACTGAGCGCAAAGTAGATTTACAACAAAAAGATGTTCCAGAAACTCAAAAAGAAACTAACGAATAATAAAATTATAAATTTAAGATGAATAAACATGAGTTGCGTAATTTTAATCTCATCAAGATTTAGATTGCGCACTGATGTGCATCTTATGTATGTGATGTCAGTTTCAGTAAATGTAAATCAATCAAATAGCACAGCTAATCTAAATTGAAGGAGGTAGGCTCCTTGATTGATGTAAATAATTTCCATTATATGAAAATCGGTTTAGCCTCACCTGAAAAAATCCGTTCTTGGTCATATGGTGAAGTGAAAAAACCAGAAACAATAAACTATCGTACTTTGAAACCTGAGAAAGATGGTCTTTTCTGTGAAAGAATTTTTGGACCTACAAAAGACTGGGAGTGTAGTTGTGGTAAGTACAAACGTGTACGCTACAAAGGCATGGTTTGTGACCGTTGTGGTGTAGAAGTCACAAAATCTAAAGTTCGTCGTGAAAGAATGGGTCATATTGAATTAGCAGCACCTGTTTCTCACATTTGGTACTTTAAAGGTATCCCAAGTCGCATGGGTCTTTTATTAGATATGTCTCCAAGATCATTAGAAGAAGTTATTTATTTTGCTTCTTATGTGGTTGTAGATCCAGGTCCAACTGGATTAGAGAAAAAATCATTATTATCTGAAGCTGAATTCAGAGAATATTATGATAAATACCCAGGTCAATTTGTAGCAAAAATGGGTGCAGAAGGTATTAAAGACCTATTAGAAGAAATTGACTTAGATGAAGAATTAAAAGCATTACGTGATGAATTAGAATCAGCAACTGGACAAAGATTAACACGTGCAATTAAACGTTTAGAAGTTGTGGAATCATTTAGAAATTCTGGAAATAATCCTTCATGGATGATTTTAGATGTACTACCAATTATTCCACCAGAAATTCGTCCTATGGTTCAATTAGATGGTGGACGTTTTGCAACAAGTGATTTAAATGATTTATATCGTCGTGTTATTAACCGTAATAATCGTTTGAAACGTTTATTAGATCTTGGTGCTCCTGGTATCATCGTTCAAAACGAAAAACGTATGTTACAAGAAGCAGTAGATGCACTAATCGATAATGGTCGTCGTGGTCGTCCAGTAACTGGTCCAGGTAATAGACCATTGAAATCTTTATCACATATGTTAAAAGGTAAACAAGGTCGTTTCCGTCAAAACTTACTTGGTAAACGCGTTGACTACTCAGGTCGTTCAGTTATCGCGGTAGGACCAAACTTGAAAATGTATCAATGTGGTCTTCCAAAAGAAATGGCACTTGAATTATTTAAACCTTTCGTAATGAAAGAATTAGTTCAACGTGAAATCGCAACAAACATTAAAAATGCGAAAAGTAAAATTGAACGCATGGATGATGAAGTATGGGATGTATTAGAAGATGTCATTAGAGAACACCCAGTATTACTTAACCGTGCACCAACGCTTCATAGATTAGGTATTCAAGCTTTCGAACCTACTTTAGTAGAAGGACGTGCAATCCGTTTACATCCACTTGTAACAACAGCTTATAACGCTGACTTTGATGGTGACCAAATGGCGGTACACGTACCATTATCTAAAGAAGCACAAGCTGAAGCACGTATGTTAATGTTAGCGGCGCAACATATCTTGAACCCTAAAGATGGTAAACCAGTTGTTACACCATCACAAGATATGGTATTAGGTAACTATTACTTAACTTTAGAACGTAAAGATGCTGTAAATACTGGTATAATCTTTAATGATACAAATGAAGTGCTTAAAGCATATGCAAATGGTTATGTGCATCTACACACTCGTATAGGTTTACATGCACGTTCACTTAATAACCCTACATTTACTGAAGACCAAAATAATAAAATTTTAGCTACTTCTGTAGGTAAAGTGATCTTTAATGAAATCATTCCAGATTCATTTGCATATATTAATGAACCTACTCAAGAAAACTTAGAAGATAAAACACCTGATAAATATTTTGTTGATCCAACACAATTAGGTGAAGGTGGTCTTAAAGCTTACTTCGAAGAGCAAGAACTTACTGCACCTTTCAACAAAAAATTCTTAGGTAATATTATTGCTGAAGTATTTAACAGATTTAGCATCACAGATACATCAATGATGCTTGACCGTATGAAAGATTTAGGATTCAAATTCTCATCTAAAGCTGGTATCACAGTTGGTGTATCTGATATCGTAGTACTTCCAGATAAACAACAAATTTTAGATGAACATGAAAAATTAGTAGAACGTGTATCTAAACAATTTAATCGTGGTTTAATCACTGAAGATGAACGTTACAACGCAGTTGTTGAAATTTGGACAGATGCTAAAGATCAAATTCAAGACGAATTAATGCAATCACTTGAAAAAACAAACCCAATCTTTATGATGAGTGACTCAGGTGCCCGTGGTAACGCATCTAACTTCACACAATTAGCCGGTATGCGTGGATTAATGGCTGCGCCATCAGGTAAAATTATTGAGTTACCAATTACTTCATCATTCCGTGAAGGTTTAACAGTATTAGAATACTTCATTTCAACGCATGGTGCGCGTAAAGGTCTTGCCGATACAGCACTTAAAACAGCTGATTCAGGTTATCTTACTCGTCGGCTTGTTGACGTTGCACAAGATGTTATCGTTCGTGAAGAAGATTGTGGTACGGACCGTGGTTTATTAGTTTCTGATATTAAAGAAGGTACAGAAATGATTGAACCATTTGTCGAACGTATTGAAGGACGTTATTCTAAAGAAACAATTCGTCATCCTGAAACGAATGAAATCATTATTCGTCCTGATGAATTAATCACACCTGAAATTGCTAAGAAAATTACAAATGCAGGTATTGAAAAAATGTATATCCGTTCAGCATTTACATGTAATACTCGTCATGGTGTATGTGAAAAATGTTACGGTAAAAACCTTGCTACAGGTGAAAAAGTTGAAGTAGGTGAAGCAGTTGGTACTATTGCCGCTCAATCAATTGGTGAACCTGGTACTCAACTTACAATGCGTACTTTCCATACAGGTGGGGTAGCAGGAAGCGATATCACTCAAGGTCTTCCTCGTATCCAAGAGATCTTTGAAGCACGTAACCCTAAAGGCCAAGCGGTAATTACTGAAATCGAAGGTGTCGTTGAAGATATTAAATTAGCAAAAGATCGCCAACAAGAAATTGTGATTAAAGGCGCTAATGAAACAAGATCTTATCTTGCTTCAGGTACTTCAAGAATTAAAGTAGAAATTGGCCAATCAGTAGAACGTGGAGAAGTATTAACTGAAGGTTCTATTGAACCTAAGAACTTCTTAGCTGTTGCTGGTTTAAACGCGACTGAAAGCTACTTACTTAAAGAAGTGCAAAAAGTTTATCGTATGCAAGGTGTAGAAATTGACGATAAACACGTTGAAGTAATGGTTAGACAAATGTTACGTAAAGTAAGAATTATTGAAGCTGGTGACACTAAACTTCTACCAGGTTCATTAGTAGATATTCATAACTTTACTGATGCTAATAGAGAAGCGTTTAAAGAACGCAAACGCCCAGCTACTGCAAAACCAGTATTACTTGGTATTACTAAAGCATCTCTTGAAACAGAAAGCTTCTTATCTGCGGCTTCTTTCCAAGAAACTACTCGTGTACTTACTGATGCTGCTATTAAAGGTAAACGCGATGACTTACTTGGACTTAAAGAGAATGTTATTATTGGTAAACTTATCCCAGCTGGTACAGGTATGAGACGTTATAGTGACGTTAAATACGATAAAGTGGGTACTCCAGTTGCTGAAACTGACGAAGCAGAAGTGACTGAGTAATTAATGTGAAAGTAACTTGGAACTTTAATTTGTTCCAAGTTCTTTTCTTTTAATATTTACAGAAAATGATAAAAAATGTTGACTAATTATTATATAAAGTGTTATTATTGTAAAGGTTGATGCAAGCAGAACTTTGGAGGATATTTAATGTCTAATGAAAAAGTTGCACGCTTTAACAAACAACATTTTGTAGTTGGTCTTAAACAAACGTTAAAAGCGTTGAAAAAAGATCAAGTTACATCATTGATTATTGCTAAAGATGTTGAGATATATTTATTAGCTCAAGTATTTAGCCAAATCAATCATAAAAGCATACCGATTACTTATTTCGAAAGCAAATCGGCTTTAGGAAAAGCAGTAGGTATTAATGTTAATGCGACAATTGTTGCGTTATTGAATGAGAATTAGTAAGTATAAAAACTTACTAAATTTTATTTAACCTAAAAATGAACCACCTGGATGTGTGGAATTAAAAAATGAAGAGAGGAGGACATTCAATGCCAACTATTAACCAATTAGTACGTAAACCTAGACAAAGTAAATCTAAAAAATCAGATTCACCAGCGTTAAACAGAGGTTTCAATAGTAAAAAGAAACAATTTACTCACTTAAACTCACCTCAAAAACGTGGTGTTTGTACTCGTGTAGGTACAATGACACCTAAAAAACCTAACTCAGCGTTACGTAAATACGCTCGTGTGCGTTTATCAAACAACATTGAAGTCAACGCATACATTCCTGGTATCGGCCATAACTTACAAGAACACAGTGTTGTACTTGTACGTGGTGGACGTGTAAAAGACTTACCTGGTGTGCGTTACCATATTGTACGTGGTGCGCTTGATACTTCAGGTGTAGATGGACGTAGACAAGGACGTTCATTATACGGAACTAAAAAACCTAAAAATTAAGTTTAAGATTGTGTAAATTTTACTATCAATTTTTAAGAATATATTATAATAGGAAGGGAGGACTTTATAATGCCTCGTAAAGGATCAGTACCTAAAAGAGACGTATTACCAGATCCAATTCATAACTCTAAGTTAGTTACAAAATTAATTAACAAAATTATGTTAGATGGTAAACGCGGAACAGCACAAAGAATTCTTTATTCTGCATTTGACCTTGTAGAACAACGCAGTGGTCGTGATGCTTTAGAAGTATTCGAAGAAGCTATTAACAACATTATGCCAGTATTAGAAGTAAAAGCGCGTCGTGTAGGTGGTTCAAACTACCAAGTACCTGTTGAGGTGCGCCCAGAACGTCGTACGACTTTAGGATTACGTTGGTTAGTAAACTACGCTCGTCTTCGTGGTGAAAAAACTATGGAAGATCGTTTAGCTAACGAAATCTTAGATGCTGCTAATAATACAGGTGGTGCAGTCAAAAAACGTGAGGACACTCACAAAATGGCTGAAGCGAACAAAGCATTCGCTCACTATCGTTGGTAAGATTAAAGCTTTAACCCTGAGTGTGTTCCGTCATATTGGTTTACCAAGAAAAATGGTTCATGCTTAGGGCATCGCCATATTCTATAGTACTTATTCAGTAATAACTGGAAGGAGAAAAACAATGGCTAGAGACTTTTCTTTGAAAAACACTCGTAATATCGGTATCATGGCTCACATCGATGCTGGTAAAACTACAACGACTGAACGTATTCTTTATTATACAGGTCGTATCCACAAAATTGGTGAAACACATGAAGGTGCTTCACAAATGGACTGGATGGAACAAGAACAAGATCGTGGTATTACAATCACATCAGCTGCAACAACAGCTTCTTGGAAAGACCACCGCGTTAACATTATCGATACACCAGGACACGTAGACTTCACTGTAGAAGTTGAACGTTCATTACGTGTACTTGATGGAGCGGTTACTGTACTTGATGCTCAATCAGGTGTAGAACCTCAAACTGAAACAGTTTGGCGTCAAGCTACTACTTATGGTGTTCCTCGTATTGTATTCGTTAACAAAATGGATAAACTTGGTGCAAACTTTGAGTATTCAGTAAGCACATTACATGATCGCTTACAAGCAAATGCAGCACCTATCCAATTACCAATTGGTGCCGAAGATGAATTTGAAGCAATCATCGACTTAGTTGAAATGAAATGTTTCAAATATACAAATGACTTAGGTACAGAAATTGATGAAATTGAAATTCCTGAAGATCACAAAGAAAGAGCAGAAGAAGCTCGTTCTAATTTAATCGAAGCAGTTGCAGAAACTAGCGACGAATTAATGGAAAAATATCTTAGTGACGAAGAAATTTCAGTAGCTGAATTAAAAAATGCTATCCGCCAAGCCACTACTGACGTAGAATTCTACCCAGTACTTTGTGGTACAGCATTCAAAAACAAAGGTGTTCAATTAATGCTTAATGCAGTAATTGATTACTTACCATCACCATTAGATGTTAAACCTATCGTAGGTCATCGTGCTGAAAATCCTGATGAAGAAGTCATTGCAAAAGCTGACGATAATGGCGAATTCGCGGCATTAGCTTTCAAAGTTATGACTGACCCTTATGTTGGTAAATTAACTTTCTTCCGTGTATATTCAGGTACGTTAACATCTGGTTCATACATTAAAAACTCAACAAAAAATAAGCGTGAACGTGTAGGTCGTTTATTACAAATGCATGCGAACTCTCGTCAAGAAATTGACACTGTTTACTCAGGAGATATTGCTGCAGCTGTAGGTCTTAAAGAAACAGGTACTGGTGACACTTTATGTGGTGAGAAAAATGACATTATCTTGGAATCAATGGAATTCCCAGAACCAGTTATTCACTTATCAGTAGAACCTAAATCTAAAGCTGACCAAGATAAAATGACTCAAGCTTTAGTTAAATTACAAGAAGAAGACCCTACTTTCCATGCACATACTGACGAAGAAACTGGACAAGTTATCATCGGTGGTATGGGTGAGTTACACTTAGATATCTTAGTAGACCGTATGAAAAAAGAATTCAACGTTGAATGTAACGTAGGTGCACCAATGGTTTCATATCGTGAAACATTTAAACAATCTGCTCAAGTTCAAGGTAAATTCTCTCGTCAATCAGGTGGTCGTGGACAATATGGTGATGTTCATATTGAATTCACTCCAAATGAAACTGGCGCAGGGTTCGAATTCGAAAACGCTATCGTTGGTGGTGTAGTTCCTCGTGAATATATTCCATCAGTTGAAGCTGGTCTTAAAGATGCTATGGAAAACGGTGTATTAGCTGGTTATCCATTAATTGATGTTAAAGCTAAATTATTTGATGGTTCATACCATGATGTCGATTCATCAGAAATGGCCTTCAAAATTGCTGCATCATTAGCACTTAAAGAAGCTGCTAAAAAATGTGATCCAGTTATCTTAGAACCAATGATGAAAGTTACAATCGAAATGCCTGAAGAATACATGGGCGATATCATGGGTGACGTAACAGCTCGTCGTGGACGTGTTGATGGTATGGAACCACGTGGTAATGCACAAGTTGTTAACGCTTATGTACCACTTTCAGAAATGTTTGGTTATGCAACTTCATTACGTTCTAACACTCAAGGTCGCGGTACTTACACTATGTACTTTGACCATTATGCAGAAGTTCCAAAATCAATTGCTGAAGAAATCATCAAAAAAAATAAAGGTGAATAATATAACTTGTTTTAACTAGTAAATCTAGGTAAAATACAGCTTGAGCTTATTAATTAAGCATTCATCTTTATGAATTGATTTTTTATCCAAAATGCATTATAAAAGAACTATGAATTCTTTTTAGAACAATCATTATGTCTCATGATAGTGAGTAACTATCATGAGAGATAATATTGAAATAACTTAACTAGAATAGGAGAGATTTAATAATGGCAAAAGAAAAATTTGATCGCTCAAAAGAACATGCCAATATTGGTACTATCGGTCACGTTGACCATGGTAAAACTACTTTAACAGCTGCTATCGCAACTGTATTAGCTAAAAATGGTGACAGTGTAGCACAATCATATGACATGATTGACAACGCTCCAGAAGAAAAAGAACGTGGTATTACAATCAATACTGCACACATCGAATATCAAACTGACAAACGTCACTATGCTCACGTTGACTGCCCAGGACACGCTGACTATGTTAAAAACATGATCACTGGTGCTGCTCAAATGGACGGCGCTATCTTAGTAGTATCTGCTGCTGATGGTCCAATGCCACAAACTCGTGAACACATTCTTTTATCACGTAACGTAGGTGTACCAGCATTAGTAGTATTCTTAAACAAAGTTGACATGGTTGACGATGAAGAATTATTAGAATTAGTTGAAATGGAAGTACGTGACTTATTATCTGAATACGACTTCCCAGGTGACGACGTACCTGTAATCGCTGGTTCAGCTTTAAAAGCTTTAGAAGGCGATGCTCAATACGAAGAAAAAATCTTAGAATTAATGCAAGCAGTTGATGATTATATTCCAACTCCAGAACGTGACTCTGATAAACCATTCATGATGCCAGTTGAGGACGTATTCTCAATCACTGGTCGTGGTACTGTTGCTACAGGCCGTGTTGAACGTGGTCAAATCAAAGTTGGTGAAGAAGTTGAAATTATTGGTATCAAAGAAACTTCTAAAACAACTGTTACTGGTGTAGAAATGTTCCGTAAATTATTAGACTACGCTGAAGCTGGTGACAACATCGGTGCTTTATTACGTGGTGTTGCTCGTGAAGATGTACAACGTGGTCAAGTATTAGCTGCTCCAGGTTCAATTACACCTCACACAAAATTCAAAGCAGACGTATACGTTTTATCAAAAGATGAAGGTGGACGTCATACTCCATTCTTCTCTAACTATCGTCCACAATTCTATTTCCGTACTACTGACGTAACTGGTGTTGTTAACTTACCAGAAGGTACTGAAATGGTAATGCCTGGCGACAACGTTGAAATGACAGTAGAATTAATCGCTCCTATCGCGATTGAAGACGGTACTCGTTTCTCAATCCGTGAAGGTGGACGTACTGTAGGATCAGGCGTTGTAACTGAAATCTTCGAATAATTTATTATTTGATATGGAAGACTCCCTTAGTGGGGGTCTTTTTTTATTTGAAAATAAGACTTGAGTTCACTGCGCTTTCATTTAGAAAAGAATATTAATAAAATAGCCCATAGATAAATACTATCTATGAGCTGGTTCAATCGTTTATATTCTAAGATTTACGATACATATTTAACAATGAATTAAAAAACGCTTTCAAGTTCTAAGATTTTAAGAAATTCACTTGCAGCATATTTAAATGATGCTTCATCAATATCAAAATGAGGATTGTGATGTGGGGCTGTAATACCTTTATCAGCATTGCCACATCCAGTTAAGAAAAATGCACCAGGTCGGACTTTTAGATAGTGTGAAAAGTCTTCACCAATCATCATCAGTTCTGATTTATTAAAACGTAAATGTAAATCATTTGCCGCTTGTTTAACTGTTTCATAAGCTGCTTCATGATTATGAACTGGTAAATACCCTCTAATATACTCCATGTCATAAGTGATATCATTCGCTAATGCAAGACCTTGTAATAACTTGTCCATTTTCTCTTGAACATGAGCTTGTAGTTTTGTATCAAAGGTACGTACGGTCCCTTTACAAAATGCTGAATCTGGAATAACACTATCAGAAGAACCTGCTTGTACCATACCAAAGGTTAATACTGCTTCTTTTACAGGATCAATGGTACGAGAAATGATTTTTTGAGCACTTAGTATAAACTCAGCCATAATTACAATTGGATCAATTGTTTCATGAGGTTTAGCTCCATGACCTCCTTTACCTTTAATGGTAATCGAGAATTCATCTGGAGAAGCCATGATTGCACCTGGTCTTGAATAAATTGTACCAGTAGGATAACCACTCCAAAGATGAGTACCATAAATTTTATCAACATCGTTTAAACAGCCATCATCAATCATTTCTTGAGAGCCGCCTGGCATAATCTCTTCACCATATTGAAAAATAAATACAACATTTCCTTTTAATAAGTGACGATGTTCGTGAACAATTTCAGCAACACCTAATAAAATAGCAGTATGACCATCGTGACCACATGCATGCATAAAACCATCGTTTTTAGATTTATATGGAACGTCGTTTAATTCTTGGACTGGTAATGCATCGAAGTCTGCACGAAATGCAATAGTTGGACCATTTTCTTTTCCTTTAAAAGTTGCTTTGATACCATTTCGTCCTACAGGTGACACAATCTCACAGTCTAAATGACTTAACTGATTGAGAATGTAGTTATGTGTCCACGTTTCTTCAAATGAAGGCTCTGGATATTGATGCATATAGCGACGCATTTGAATCATTCTATTTTCTTTTTCACTGGCTAATTGAAACCAATCAAACACATTGACCACTTCTTCCTAATTATTATGAACTTTAGTATAACAAATTCTACTTAAACTCAGTAGTCACTCATTATAATTTTAATAAAAGATACACTATCAGGTATTAAATGAATGAATTATCTTATAATATAAAATGATTATGATGATAATAAATGATGATGAATCAATAATAAAAGAGAAATGATGAGACACATGGTTTTGTGATAGATAAAGGTGCAGGAATAGTAAAACATTTAGACTTACAAGACAAAATTGATTTCCAAATCGGTACATTATCTAAAGCTATCGATGTCGTAGGTGATTATGTCGCACGCACTAAAAAATGTTAGATCAAGCACTTAAAGTATTAAAAAGTTGGAAAAGGTTAAATAGTATTAAATAAACATTTAATTAATTTGAGTCATCTATTAGTTTAAATGTATAAATGGATTGTTTTTCATTTTTAGTGGTACACTAATTGTAAAAAAAGAGGTGTATACATGCTTGAATTAAGAAAACTAGAGTATAAAGATAAAGAAAGTTTAATTCGATATTTACAATATTGGTATGACAACAATGAGAAAATTGTTCCATCTAATGTCGATGTCGCACATTATCAATCTTTTCAACAAATGGTCGAACAATTGAATCATCCACCCGTAAATATGAATACCGTTCCTTCTACAACATTATTTTATTTTAAAAATGATGATATTGTTGGTGCAGTAAATATTCGTCATGAACTTAATGATAAATTAAAAAACATTGGAGGACATGTAGGCTATGGCGTCGCCAAACCATACAGAGGAAATGGTTATGCTTCAAGCATGTTAGAAGAAGCACTAAATAGACTAAATAAAATGGGGATACATAAAGTATTGATGACATGTAATCCTTATAATGATGCTTCACAAAAAGTAATAAAAAAACATGGAGGATATGAAATTAATTCGTACATTAAAAAAAACGGCCAGCCAGTAAGTCGATTTGAAATTCCAAATGATGGAAGGTGAAACTGTGAAAGATTTAAAAGTAGTATATGCGCTCATACAAAATCAAGAAAGAAAAGTATTACTTGTTAATAATACAGATGGCGGGGGGTGGTCATTACCAGGAGGAAAGGTAGAAAAGGGAGAGACACTAGTTGAAGCTTTGAAACGTGAAGTAATGGAAGAAACAGGTCTTAATGCTAAGATTGGAGATATCGTAAGTATTAATGAAGGTAAATCCACTCAAATGAATGTACACACATTATTTATTATGTTTAAAGCTACAATTAAAAATGAAGTCATAGATATACAGATGAAAAATGAAATTTCAGAAACAAAATGGATGACTATCGAAGAAGCAGACCAAAAACTTACATACTATAATCATAGTTTAAAAGTATTTTTAGATAATAAAGCTACCTATTATAATGAAGGTATTATAGATTAAACAACAAGTATTATAGCAATCATTTATAGAAAGATAAAAAAATCACTTTTCTCATAAGAAAAGTGATGGTGTCAAAAGTTTATAAATAGTTTCATATTGTTATGAAATCGCAAGGCACTATACTATATAAATAGTACCTTTTATTTATAATATAAAGATATCATCAATTTTATATCATCACAATAATAAGTTAATAAAATCTATAAAAAATATTAATATTCAATTGATTAGAATATATAATGATTAAATTGGATGATTGCTACTTCTACTCTATTAATTAACAATATCCAAACAATGGGGGTCTACGAAATGCTCGTTTTAAATGAACAGGATCAACAAAACTTATTAGATATGAAAGAAGTGATTGAAGAAGTCGGTCACGCGTTACAGGTGTTTTCAGAAGGAAAAACTGAAACGCCATTACGTTATGTATTACCTTTTAATAAAGAAAATAGATACTTAGTGATGCCAGCTTTATCAGATGAATTAAATATTGTCGGTATTAAAACAGTCACTTTCGCACCTAATAATCCTAAACTAGATAAAAAAACAATTACTGGATCAGTCTTGCTGAGCGATTATGAGACAGGAGAAACCCTTGCTGTACTTGATGGTAGTTATTTAACTAAGATTCGTACGGGCGCCATTTCAGGTGTAGCTACAAAATATTTAGCACGTGAAGATGCAAAAACATTGTGTGTGATTGGCGCTGGAGATCAAGCTGAGGGGCTCATTGCAGCAATATTAGCAGTGAGAGATATTGAAATGCTTCATATCTCGAGTCGTACAAGAGCTAAAGCTGAAAAATTGGCTGAATTTGTGAAACAAACGTATCACGTGTCAACAAAAGTCTTCGATGAAGCAGATCAAGCTATGGAAAACGCAGATATTGTTGTGACAGCTACAAATTCAAATAAACCGGTGTATTCTCATTCATTACATCCCGGTGTTCATTTAAATGCAGTAGGTTCATTTAAACCTGAAATGCAAGAACTCCCTTCAGAAACGATGTTGATTGCTAATAAAATAGTTGTTGAATCTACAGAAGCAGCAATGGAAGAAACAGGTGATTTAAAAGTACCATTAGAAGAAGGCATCCTTACTGAGCGATCACTACATAGTGAACTAGGAGATATTGTAAGTGGAAAAATATCTGGACGTGATGATGAAGAAGAAGTGACAGTATTTAAATCAGTAGGTTTAGCTATTGTAGATATAGTGGTGGCACAATACTTTTATAAAAAAGCCCAACAAACTAATTAACCCTATACTGTATAAAACATAGATACCGTATCAGTGATAACGTAGACATGGCTGATGCGGTATTTTTATTGTATAAAGAAAATCAATAAGAGTGATACAAAATATTTCTTCATGTTAGCCTCCTTTTAAAAATAATTTACAAGTTTATAGTAGCATATAGGCGCTGAAATATAAGAAGAAAAAAATAATTTAAGATAATTTTAAAAATAATTAACCAACAAAACGTAAGTTAAATCAAATAAGTAATTTATTAGAAGAATAAAATTATTACTTTAACGTACAATCTAATGATATATGTAAATAGTTTTATAATATAGTAGTGGAACTAAGAATATGGGGAGTTCTAAAAAGCTGCTACTAGGATAGATAAGATAAAGGGAGAAATGAGAATGAAGAGAATTGTAATTACAGGAGCACTAGGACAAATAGGAACTGAATTGGTACTAAAATGTAGACAATTATATGGGAAAAATAATGTATTAGCCACTGATATTAGAAAGCCAGAACCACATTCATTGATTAGTGACAGCCCATTTGAATTACTTGATGCAACAGATCGTGACGCAATGATGGCTGTAGTAGAAGACTTTAGAGCAGATACACTTATGCATATGGCTGCGTTACTTTCTGCAACAGCTGAAAAAAATCCTTTGCAGGCTTGGGATTTAAATATGGGTGGGTTAATGAATGCTTTAGAAACTGCAAGAATGTATGGCTTACGTTTCTTTATGCCAAGTTCAATTGGGGCATTTGGTGCGTCTACACCTAAGAAAAACACACCTCAAAATACGATTCAACAACCGACAACAATGTACGGTATAAATAAAGTTACAGGTGAATTATTATGCCAATATTACTTTAAAAAATTTGGTGTCGACACACGTAGTGTAAGATTTCCAGGGCTCATTTCACATGTCAAAGAGCCAGGTGGAGGTACTACAGATTACGCAGTAGAAATATACTTCGAAGCGGTTAGACATGGTCACTACACGAGCTATATTGCTAAAAATACGTATATGGATATGATGTATATGGACGATGCCGTTGATGCGATTATTCAACTTATGGAAGCGGATAGTAAGACACTTGTAACACGCAATGGTTATAATTTAAGCGCAATGAGTTTTGAACCTGAGATGATTAAGAAAGAAATTCAGAAACATATTCCAGAATTTACATTAGATTATGATGTCGATCCAGTAAGACAAATGATTGCAGATACGTGGCCAGATAATATTGATACCAGTTATTCTCGAAAAGAATGGGGCTTTAATCCAAAGTATCATTTGGCTAAAATGACAGAAACAATGATACGAACGATTAAAGAAAATGAAGAAAAGACATAAGTTCATAATTAAAAAGGTGCTTTGGAATTTGACTCTCTTTTAAAGAGCAAAAAAAGAAAAGGGTTTCATTTTTTATTTTATTTGAATTTTTAGAAAATTTATTGAATAGACTATATGAGATTGCTATAATTTATATTAAATCTTATTCATGAAATATATTAGGAGGCTTCAACATGTCAGAAAAAGTTAAATTTGAACAACGTGACACACTTAAAGAAAAACCAGAAGGAAATCTTGGATTTGGGCAATATTTTACTGACTATATGTTAAGTGTAGATTATGATGAAGAAAAAGGCGGTTGGCAAGAATTAAAAATTGTTCCTTATGCACCGTTTGAAATTTCTCCAGCAGCACAAAGTTTACACTATGGTCAAGCTGTATTTGAAGGTTTAAAAGCATATAAACATAATGGTGAGGTCGTATTATTCCGTCCAGATCAAAACTTCAAACGTATCAATGATTCATTAGCGCGTTTAGAAATGCCTAAAGTAGATGAAGAATTATTATTAGATGGTTTGAAACAACTTGTTGATATCGAACGTGATTGGGTGCCAGAAGGCGAGGGTCAATCTTTATATATTCGTCCATTCGTATTCGCTACAGAAGGCATCTTAGGTGTTCGTGCTTCTAAAAAATACAAATTATTAATTATCTTATCTCCATCAGGCGCTTACTACGGCGGTGATACATTAAAATCAACAAAAATTTATGTTGAAGATGAATATGTACGTGCAGTTCGTGGGGGGGTAGGTTTTGCTAAAGTAGCAGGTAACTATGCAGCAAGTTTATTAGCACAAACCAATGCGAATAACTTAGGATATGATCAAGTATTATGGTTGGACGGTGTTGAACAAAAATATGTTGAAGAAGTAGGTAGTATGAACATTTTCTTCGTTGAAAATGGCAAATTAGTAACACCTGCGTTAAATGGTAGTATTTTACCTGGTATTACACGTAAATCAATTATCGAATTAGCAAAAGAATTAGGCTATGAAGTCGAAGAACGTAAAGTATCTATTGATGAATTATTTGAAGCTTACGATAAAGGTGAATTAACAGAAGTATTTGGTTCTGGTACGGCAGCGGTCATCTCTCCAGTAGGTACATTAAAATATGAAGATAGAGAAATTGTGATTAATCATAATGAACCTGGAGAAATCACTAAAAAATTATATGACACATACACTGGTATCCAAAGTGGTAAATTAGAAGATAAACATGGTTGGAGAGTCATTGTGCCAGAATATAAATAACTTGTAAAAACAAGCTAGAAACGTTATAACTACGCGGTTTCTAGCTTGTTATTTTTTTAATTAATTTAAAATTGAATACGTTATTGTTAAAAGCTAATATAATTAGCAAACTTCTTAGCAACTTTTTCACATTGTTTTTCGATAATATGAGCATAAATATCCATGGTTGTATTAATATCGTTGTGTTCGAGCCGAGTCTATCTTGCACTTCTTGAATAGATAAGCTCGCTTCAAATAATAATGAACAATGAGTATGTCTAAAACCATGAATTTTAATTTTTTTAAAGTTTATATCTTCCCAAGTTAAAGTCATTCCTCCCTCTACGCATACCAGTAAATCCTAAAAGTCGAAACATAGCATTATCCATTAAATCAACTTTAATACGTTCTAGAAATTGTTTTAATTCATCGCTAGAATAATAGGTTAAAGGTTCATTACTTTTATTTCTTATTCTTTTAGACAATTTAGTATATTTAAATAGATTCTCATGTATTATTTTTAACATAACGGCATATTCAAATACATTATAGAACGTATAGAGCAATATCGAAAAGAGATGAAATTTACTCACTTTGAATTATTAAATGATACTAACAGTGAAGCAAACATCATAGGTATGACAAATAAGTATGAGAGATTGTGTAATATAGTCAATGATTTAGATCAATTAATAGATGAAGCGGACAATGAAACTAAAGAGATGATGTTAGATATTAGCTGTGTACGATTGGCTGTTACGATTAGCAAGATATAGCCGACTACTTCGGCACAAGTAAAACAAGTATATTGCGTAGATGTGACGCTATAATCAGACGTTTAAAAATACTTATAGACTATGTGTAAAGATTAATTACGCGTTTTGTATATTAAGTATTAAATAAGAATTTAATTTGTTAGTATCTAGAGTAAAGGTTTGTTTTTCTAATTTTTTAAATTTAACTTTTATTTGCTTTTTAAGAGCCATTAAATAAAAATATATGAAATTCTCTAAATGCTCTAAAAAGTATCTTAAAATTACAAATAAGGGTATTATAAATTTTATTAAATCTTTAAATATTTTGTTAGCATAAAAAATAAGGAGCGTGAAAAAAGATATGCCTAAAAAATCAAAATTAGGAAATTCATTAGCTTTTAATTATTTTTTATTATTTGTAGGTGTATTAACTTTTCTTGGTTATTATTTTTTAGGAGATGTTAACGTTATGATGAGTGGGTTAATGGCAATGTTTCCGATAACTGTTGGAATTACAAACATAGGTAGGATAAAAAATGAAAAGTAGAACACGCATTTATTCCGAAAAAATTTATTGATCGTTGAGAAAAACTTTTAACTAAATTTACAGACGTATAGCGAATAGCATGCACTATCCGAAAAGTTGTTGATTTTGGTTTAATAAAGCTTCAGAGTCTCAAAATTAATAAAGCATTTGGAATAAAGCAATAATCTTTAGTACCCTTTAAAAAAGGAGTAATTTATGTCTGGTTTGAAAATTTTATTAGTAATTTGTATTTCTGTTTTTGTAGGAAATGTCGTATTAATGCTTTTAGAAAATGCTCCTATGAATATTTGGATCATTCGACTTATTGGTGGAGTAGCATGTGCTATTTCAGGTATTTTATTGACTAATTATTTTCAAAAAAAGAAGAGTCAATCGTAGGGTGTTTTGAAACGAGTTAAAAACGATTTTCTTCTTGTCTTGATACTATATAGAAATAATGCAAAGATAAAAAATAATGTAAGTATGACGTGAAAAATTTTTATTTATAAAAAGTAAGCGTTTTCTATTTACGTGTAGAGCCTTTTATAAGATAATAACCGTATCTACTAAAACTTACTACTCAAAATTGAGTATCCTTTAATAAACTGACTGTATCCTTTGGATGCAGTCTTTTTTATTTATAACTTGTCAAAACTTTACATTTCATACAATAACAACCGTACTTAAAAGTCCACTTGTAACCAGTACCTTAAAATAAGGAAGTGGTTTAACCAGTTCAAATATGCCCATAAGTGGACTTATTAACCACTTCTTTTACTCGGCTCAAGTGTGAGCTTAGTAATCAATTCAATAGCTGACGCACTAAGTTAGTGCATTAGAAATCGAAAATATTCGTTCTCTAAAATTAAGATGAATACAGCCGAAATATCGGCTCAATAGAAAATGAGTAGTAAGTTAGAAAAATCTATTTATAAAAAGTCGTTTATAACTTCTCTGCATAGTCAAAATGGCAACGCAGCTATTTATTATCTAAACGACGCCCTATATAACCTAAAATAGCACCAACAACAAATAAAAATACAATATAAAATAAGTTAATTAATTGATTATCTGTATTAAGCATAGGTTGAATATGAAAAGTAGCAATGAGAACGATTATAGCGAATATTACGACTGCAATTAATCTATACTTCATTTTATACACCTCAATGTTTAATAGTATCTATCACTTTATAATAATACATTATCTAATATGATCTCATGGCGCAAATGTGCGCAGTGAATTTCATATTCCAAATCTGGACAGTGAAATTATTAAAATATAAGTAATACAATGATATGCTAATGTAAAGTTAAAAAGGAGTATTAGCAATGGCAAAAGCTTTAATGTTAATCATAACTATTGTTTGTATAGCTTATATTGTGTATAACTTCATTAAAGATAAACCAATCATTAATATTTTCTTTGCTTTAATAATACAATCAACTTTATTATTTCTAATCCGCTTCTTTTGGATAAAGCAATCTTTTAGTAAATCACTTTTATCGTCTTTTGACTTATTTACGATTATAGTTGTAGTTATTTATTTGATATATAAATTAAGTAAGAAAAGAAAAAGAGGATAAATAATTACTGATAGCTGCGTATTCAACTTGAGTACGCAGCAACATAATGATCTAGTAGCGAATTTCATTCCTAAAATATTGGGAATGAGATTGTAAATATTTTACAGATACTGTAAACGTTGTAGACAAATATATAAATAATGAGATAATAGCAAAAGAGGTTTGATGACCTCTAACTTCTTTACGTACATATAGAGTTTTTACTCTATCTCAACTACAATGTGGCTAACCTTAATTGGTGGCCACTTTTTTTGTATAAAAAAACCTCATTAATCAAATGACTAATGAGGCAAAAAGAATACTTAATTATGAAAGTATATTTTAATTTACCTTGCTTCAATATAAATAAACATAATTTACCGTATATTAATGTAATTATTTATAACGGTAGCTGCAAGAATACGGATATCAAAGGGAGTAGGGAAACACGACGCCCTTTATTAGTTGATCTAAATAAGGAGTGAACGAAACGTTCCCCCTTATTCATGAGGTCGTGAAACGCTACCCCATAGATGAGTGAATACAGCAACCGCTTCGATACATAGGTACATTCACAATTTATATTAGTGCACGGGTGCAGTCCTAATTTAGGACTACAAATAAATTATTTGCAATGATATATTAAATAAAAATATATCATTGATTGAAGGAGTTTATAATGACAGGAAAAAAACCAAAAGCTCTTTTTTGGGCAATAGCAATTTTAATTTCATTAGGCGTTATTGCTCTGTTAATTATTGGATTTATTTGTAATTTTGATAATGAGCATAACGATAAATTTGTTGGTCTTTGTACATTATTCACAGGAATATTAGCTATAACAGGTGTTTGTTTTACTATTTTTAATAGTCAAAGGCTTAAAAATAAAGAACTATTAAATGATTTAGACCAAAAATCAGAATGGCGTAAAGAATTAATGAATATTGCTGCTAAGCCAGTAATACGATTAGAAGACGTATATAGAATTTTAGCTTCGCTTAGATTTTTACCTAAAAGAAAAGATGAAATTGAAGGTAATGAAAAGAAAAATATAAAAGAATCTGAGCAAAAAGATTTTGATAAGATTTCAAATTATATATACAAAGAATTACACGAAATACTTGATAAACATTATGGTGGATTATACACCGATATTGTATATAGTAAAAAATTTTTAAATAGAGTTTTAAATATTAAAGACGCTGATATAGTTAGATTATATACTAAGTTCTTACTTAAACATCATTGGGAATATAACCAAAGTGAAAAAGATAAAAAGAAGTTTAAAAAGAAAGAATTAAAAGAATTTAAAAATGTTATGGAAGAAATATATAGATTAAATCAAGAAGATAATATAAAGAATGATTATTATAAAATCGATGATATATATATTGGAGTTTTAAACGATTATACTAAAGAAATAGAAAAAAAAATACAAAGATAAAAAATAAATATTATTTATAGGCTAGCAATGAGCTAGCTTTTTTTATTTGAAATAATAGTTATTTTTAACCAGCTTGTCGATTTAGCAATGTGGTTTAAAATATACCGAGCTATTTATATTAGCACCTAGTACTAAAATAGGTTATAATTAAATCGTGTAGTTGCAGCTAGTATCTTTCTCCGATGCTAGTTGTTTTTTTATCCTCTTTTTTTAACAAGTAATTAAATATATAATATTGTCAACTACACAATGAAAGAGGTAAGAATAATTTGAATAAACGTATAAAATTCTATGTATATAAAATAGATACACCAATTTTAAGGTATAATAAAGCCAAAGATGATTGGCAATATTTACCTACTTATTTTAACTTTAATATCCTTTTGTACAATATAAAAAATGTTTTATTTAAGATTAGAATTGATAGAATTCAGACATATAAAAATAGTAAAACTATAGTTTTAAATAATTTTGATGAAGATTATAGCATAAATCTTGCGTATGGAGAGTTTTTAACAATAGCTCATGGTTATGAAGCTTCTAGTGTTGAAATAAAGAAACTTACTAAAACAAAAGATTTTGAAGAAAATGAGGGTATCTTAAATAAAGTGCATTTTTTTATAGATAAAAGAAATGGGCATATGTACGTTGAACACGATAGGAATAGCGTTTTAACAATGAATAGAATTCGAAGTTATTTTAATAATAATTCAACTAGAAAATTTTATTATAAAGAATTTAATAAATTGAATGAAAATGTCTTTCAATTAGATACTAGAAAATCTTTATTTACAATTAATTTGTTAGAGCCTATAGATTTTATACAACAATTAAAATCTATAAAAAAAATGAAAGATATTACTATACCTTTAAATATAGAAAATTATAAAAGTGAAAAGAAAGGTATTATATCTAAATTAAGAGCAAAAGCGGAAAAAGAAAAAGTTGGTACACATAATGCTAAGATAGTATTAGAAAATTTTGATTTTAGTAAAATGTCTGAAGAACTTTTAAATTTCATTAAATTCTTGAAAGCTAATAATACTTTTGGCGAATTAAAAGTTAAGGGTACTATTGATGAAAATATAACTAGAGTATTTACGCCTGAAACATCAACTAGAGATATAGTTTTCGAAGCAAATAAAAATATAAATGGTTGGGCAAGTAAAGTTGAAGTCTTTACTAAACTAAAAGAAATTATAGACACTGACAACCAATTAAATATAAATTCATTAACCCTTGAGGCTAAAGAAATAAATGTAGTAAATGTTATATACAATCAATTGAATTCTCGATTGACGTTAAAGTGCAATCGAGAAAATACTTCTTATAAAATTACAAAATTAGAAAGAGGTGGAGATTATAAATACTTACGATCCAACTAAAGATGCAGCTGAAGTTAGAAACCAGTCAATATTGACAAAAAGTAAACTAGTTTTATCAATATGGTTCGAAAGGTTTAAAAAAAATTTTAATGAAGATAGACATGAACTATTAATAGCGAACATAATTATATGTTTATTTAGTGTAATCATAAGTCTCATAATTACCTTTCTTTCAAATGATGCTTTTAAAATTGTTAGTACTATAATAGATAGTCTTATAACATATTTTTCAATCACAATTGGTTTTAGTCTTGCTACTCTTACATTTATTATTGAAAATTTGAGAAAGATTAACAAAGAGAATGAAAAAGATGAAAATGATTTATTAAAAAAAATTCTATCACTCATTGTTATTTATATACTTCACGGTGTTTTTATGATTGGAATATTTATATTAGAATTAATTCTAGGTAATATAATTTTCTTTAATGGAATAATGTATTATATTATAAATATAGGCGGTATAACTTTTTATTCAATAATGGTAATATTTAATTTATATATATTTTGTAAAATAGTTATAATTTTGTATTATTTTGCTATACTCATTCTTAAGAAATAATCATTTAACATGCAGGCAAGTTAAATTTCTCATCTTAAACGTCAATCATTGAGTGGCGTTTTTTATTTTGAATACGTTTTGAATACGTTATTTAAAAATATATATTAAATATAAGTAAAGATAACACTAAGTAAACCTAATATAACAATGTTTATAAATAGTCATAGATACATATAAAATATATTTATTGTTGGAGAGTCATTGTTCCGAAATATAAATAACTTGTAAAAACAAGCTAGAAACGTTATAACTACGTGATTTCTAGCTTGTTGTTTTTTATTTTAGAACAACTTTTGGGGGTATAAAAGTGAGTTGGCTTCCTTTTTGTATAAAGAAACCACTCTTAACATAGCTTATGTCGAACTAAGTAAGAGTGGTGATGTAAAATAAATAAGGAGCAAAATATTATAACAAAATATTCTGATAATTAAATTATACTATTTACAAATAAAGATAGACATTTTTTATCATTTTAATAATTAATTAGATTTAAATGTAAAAAATATTATTTTTTATTTCAATAGCATAGATAATTAAATTTTATTATGTAATAATAAGTAATGAGATTACCTAAATGACAACCCTTGACTTAGTGTTTGTCTTCTATTACAAATACCATATACCTAATACCATTATTACTTAGGTAATCTCAGCATTTGAAATTCATTTAAATAATATAGATCTTTAGGGGCATAAAGCCCCTTTTTTTATGCGAAAAAAAGCCTCACTCGTACACGACTAGTAAGACTAAGTTTCAATGAAAGTAATGCTAACTATGATGTTGCTCTATTTGATTACCTTAATCCAATTTTTATCCGTGATTTGGATCATCTTAGAGTAATTAATACGATATATATTTGATTCAAGTATCTTCAAGAGACCAATAATAAAATAAAGTAAATTGAAAAAGTGGAAAGACAACTTTAAATGATGTCTTTCCACTTTGTTGAGAATAGAAAATATAAGGAATTAGATATTTAAATAATGTGAAGAAATAAAATTAATGAGATACCCCATTAATGCTAATATACCAAGTGATACAAATAATGCAGAAAATCCTCTGCTAATTGTTTTATAAGCGAGTCCTTCATTTTGTGCTAAGAAGAAACTTAATATAAATAATCCAATTCCGATTCCGAATAAAATAAAAATAACGATTAACATGAATATATCCTTTCATTTTTAGTAATGATATGATGAATATCATTGTTAAAATTACTCAATAGCATATCACAAAGATATGTTATGGAATTTGATGAATCAGTTCATTCATTTTTTAAGTGAAGATTGTAATCACTGTATTATCTATTAATTAAACCACTTATAGATATAAAAGCAATAAGGCAAATTTTTTATTATTTTTCAATACATCTTTTTCATTTTTTTGGGAACTTGATGAATAATTTGGACTTCTAGGCAACATTTAATATGAAATAATAGGGAAATCAAGACACTTTAGCATGAATCATATCAATTTAGGCAGAAATCCCCTATAAATTAAAATATGTACTAAACTATTAGTTGTAAACATATTTAAGGAGATGAAAACCATGTTAGATATCTTTAGTTTCATTAAAAAAGTATATGATTTAGTAAGTGGTATTCTTGTAAATGGTGAACCGAGAAATTAATTAATTGTTTCCCCCTAATCGAATTGAATATATATTTTCATTAAATACTAGTAAAGCACGCTTTTTATTTAGATATAGTTACTAAATAAAAAGCGTGTTTCTTAATATATAATTTAAATTATAGCGAATTAACATTTAGGTATTAAAAGTAAACAATTAAGGAATTGTACACAATTTTTAATCGTTTATGATAAAGTTGAAACACATTCAATAAGAGGTGATGATAATGACTGAAGCTAAATATTCAAACAATGAAATTGAAACAATGTCTGATTTTCATAAGAAAAAACATCGTGATACATGTTGTATAGCACCTAAAATTAACTATCATGAAGATAAATTTGTATTTTTTCCAGTTTCTGACGATACTGAAACATCAGATATAAAAACATTTATTACAGAATGTAAAAACTGTGGAAAAGTAGAATTTTTTAATATAGCACTTGTAAGATTATAAATATATGATGAAATAGAATGTTGATACGTATCAACTTGTTGTAGACAATAAAAATGAAGTGATGTATGATATTTTTAGAGACTATCCCCTTACACATAGTCTCATTCCCGTTGAGGCATTAATGCCAAAGTTATTCAAAACTAGTTTTATATATTCTTAGTTGAGTCATACCTAGAGAGGTATGGCTTTTTTTATAAACCTATGCTAAGCAGTTCTTTTACTATACTTAAAAGAACAATGTATATTACAATGAAATACAAAATAAGGAGTGTATATATAAATGGAATGGATATTATTTGATAAAGATGGTACATTAATTGAATTTGATCATAGTTGGGAAAAAATTGGCGTACGCCTGGTAAATAGTTTCCTAGAGACATTTCCTGTAGCGAATAAAGAAGCAACGCTTCGCAAACTAGGCGTTGTTAAAGATACGATTAGTCCGGATTCTGTTATGGGTTCAGGATCGTTAGATGAAATTGTTCATGCGTTTAATGACGAATCAGGAAAAGATGTTTCTAAATGGACGCGTGATACAAGTCAAGCATTAGTAGATAGTCGTGAACCAGAAAATAACTGGATAGATGGCGTTTATGATATGATTCAATCATTACGACAAGAAGGCTATAAAATTGGTATTGTGACTAGTGACTCTGAAAAAGGAGTGACACAATTTTTAGAAGAAACACATTCTAAAGATGCGTTTGATTTAGTCATTTCTACTGAAGCGCATGCGGCTGAAAAACCCAATCCTGAAGTTCTTAAGCCACTTTTTGATCATTATGATGTTAAACCGGAAGATGTAGCCATCGTAGGTGACACAAATAATGATATGAAGACTAAAGTGAATGCAAAGTTAGGTTTAGCCATTGGTGTATTAAGTGGTATCGCAAAAAAAGAGGAACTTGTGGATGCTGATTACGTGATTGAAACAGCTGTGAGTGTACCAGAAGTATTAAAAAAGTATACACAAAATAATTAAACAAAAAGAGATTAAAGTATAATGGTTATTTTCTACATTTATAACATATTGGCAGCCAAGGACTGAATTAAACATGGGTTTACACCCATGTTTAATTCTAGTCCTTCTTGCCTAGATGAGACAGTAAAGTCTGTCTCTTTTTTTATCGATGATCGACATTTCGATATGTTTGAATAATATGTGCAATTTTGTCGATAATTGGATCTAAAGAGTCGGGGTTTTCATGAATATCATATTCATTAATATTCACTCTTACTACGGGACAAGCATTAAAATTGTTAATCCAATTTTCATAGCGTTTAAATAACTTTTTCCAATATACCGGATCAGTATTCATTTCCATATCGCGGCCACGTTGATGAATACGATCAATCACTTCATCATAGTCACAATCTAAATAAATTAAAACATCTGGTTTAGGGAAATAGGGTGTCATAACCATTGCTTCAAATAACTCCGAGTAAGTTTTAAAATCTTCTTTACTCATTGTTCCTTGTTCTTCATGCATTTTTGCGAAAATATCAACATCTTCATAAATAGAACGATCTTGTATAAAGCCTCCTCCGTATTCAAACATGCGTTTTTGTTCTTTAAAACGTTCAGCTAAAAAATAAATTTGCAGATGGAAACTCCAACGTTCAAAATCATTATAGAATTTATCTAAGTAGGGGTTATGGTCTACATTTTCAAAGGAAGTTCTGAAATTGAGTTTATCAGCAAGCGCTTGAGTTAATGTAGATTTTCCTACGCCTACAGTTCCAGCAATTGTAATAATCGCATTTTGAGGGATACCGTAATTATTCATATTTTATATCTCCTATCATGGGTTTAATTTGGTTTAAAATCAATTGATAATCTGATTCATTTTGTACAAAATCTAAATCAGAAGTGTCGATTAAAATCACATTAGCACCTTCGTTTTTTAATGTTTCATAAAATGATAAATAATCCTTTTTTAAATTAAGTAAGTAGCTATCTTCAATTTGATGTTCAAAGCTACGGTTACGTTTAGCAATACGACGTTTCAGTACATCTAAATCAGCATCTAAAAAGATGATCATATTAGGTAATTCAAGATCTTCAGTTAAAATATTGAAAATACGATTGAATTTATCAAATTCTGATTTGTTAAGTGTATTGCGGGCAAATATTCTATTTTTATAAATATGGTAATCGCTTACCACACCTTGATTAATTTTTGCAATATCTTGTGCTTGTTTATAACGATTACAAAGGAAGAACATTTCAGTTTGAAAACTCCATTTTGAAATATCATCATAAAAATCAGAAAGAAAGGGGTTTTCATTAATGATTTCATTTTCTTCATAATAATTAAAGGTTTGGCTAATTTTATGAGTAAGAGACGATTTGCCAACGCCAATCGGACCTTCTATTGCAATAAATGGTTTATTCATAATTACATCTCCAAATGTTAAAATAGACATTGAGTATTTTATCATAAGTAAGGGATGACACATATGACAAATGATGAATTTTACATGAAATGTGCAATTGAAGAAGCGAAAAAGGCTCGACAGCTTGGTGAAGTTCCAATCGGAGCAGTGATCGTTAAAGATAACGACATTATTTCACGTGCCCATAATTTAAGAGAAACCCTGCAACAGCCTACTGCTCATGCTGAACACTTAGCAATAGAACGGGCAGCTAAAGTCATAGGAAGTTGGCGTTTAGAAGATTGTACATTATATGTCACATTAGAACCTTGTGTCATGTGTGCTGGAACGGTTGTAATGAGTCGTATACCACGAGTTGTATATGGCGCGATGGATCCTAAAGGAGGATGCAGTGGCAGTTTAATGGATTTACTACAACAGCCACAATTTAATCATCGTGCAATTGTTGAACAGGGTGTGTTAGAAGAAGCGTGTAGCAATTTATTGAGACAATTTTTCCGTGATTTAAGAGCTAAAAAAGTTAAAAGAAACACATCACCGTACAAAAGATGATAAATTTGTTAGAATAGGAACGGTAAAACAAATTTAAATTTTGTAATTGTGTTCACTGAATATGTATGTTCTAAAATATAATAGCTGTAAGTTTAGCTAATGAAATGAGGTAACGGCATGATTAAATTGATTGCAACAGATATGGATGGGACACTGTTAAATGCAGCACATGAAATTTCAGAAGAAAATATTAATGCGATTAAATATGCTCAATCAAAAGGGATTACAGTAGTTATTGCAACGGGTCGTGCGTTTTATGAAGCAAGCACGCCCATGGCTGAAACAGATTTAAAAGTGCCTTATATTTGTTTAAATGGTGCAGAAGTACGTGATGAATCATTCAATATTATGAATACCTCTCATTTAAATCATGAATTAGTAGAACGAATTAAAGCGATTCTTGATCAGGAAGACGTGTACTACCAAGTGTATACGAATAGAGGTATTTATACAGAAGATCCAACACGTGATTTAGATATCTATTTAGATATTGCAAGAAATGCAGGCCAACAAGGCGATGTTGAAAAGATTAAAGCAGGGATTCAAAAACGCATTGATAACGGGACACTCAAAATTGTCGATAATTACAAGGATATTGAAGATATTCCAGGCGAACTGATAATGAAAGTACTGGCGTTTAATCCGGATCTTGAAAAAATTGAACGTATTGGAAAAGAATTATCGGCCATATCAAGTCTTGCTATTTCATCATCATCACGTGGTAATTTAGAAATTACGCATTCAGATGCTCAAAAAGGAATTGCATTAGAAACTATTGCTAATCAACTTCATATTGACTTACAAGATGTCATGGCGTTAGGTGATAATTTAAACGATGTATCCATGCTTGAACGCGTAGGTTATCCTGTTGCGATGGACAATGCGATGCCCGAAGTGAAAGTTATAGCTAAATTGGTTACAGATACCAATGAACATAGTGGTGTAGGTAAAGCAATTATGAAAGTTTTAACTGAAGAGAAATAAAATAATATTGAAGAGGTGTTAGAGCAAAATGAAAGGACTTATCGTAGTAGGAAGTGCACAAGTAGGTTCACATACCAACGCACTAGCTAAATATTTAACAGGACAATTCGATAATCATGATGTCGACGTAGATATTTTTGATTTAGCTGAAAGACCATTAAATCAACTTGATTTTTCAGGAACAACACATTCAACAGAGGAAATTAAAGCCAATACAAAAGAGTTCCAAGATAAAGCGATGGAAGCGGATTTCCTAATTTTTGGTACGCCAAATTATCATGGTTCATATTCAGGCATTTTAAAAAATGCGTTAGATCACATTAATATGGATTATGTCAAAATGAAACCAGTGGGCTTAATTGGTAACAGTGGCGGTATCGTAAGTTCAGAACCACTCTCACATTTACGTGTCATTGTTCGTAGTTTATTAGGTATTGCTGTACCTACACAAATTGCAACACACGATTCGGACTATGCAAAATTAGAAGACGGTACACTGTATTTAAATGACGAAGAATTCCAATTACGCGCAAAACTATTTGTCGATCAAATTGTATCATTTGTCAATAACAGTCCGTACGAACATTTAAAATAAATTATAATAATGTAAAAAAATACATTTATAAAGGAAGAAACGAGTTTAAAGAGCGATAGATATCGCTCTTTTTTTATATTTAAAAGGAAAAATATAAGTAATTATCATTTGCTCAAATTATTGGAAATAAAATAGTTGACTAAGCTTATTATTTGTTAGACTTAATATTTATTTTTTTATTGTAAAAATTTAAAAAAGTATTGTGTTAAAGTGTAATTTGCATTAGTCTATAATTGTATTTACATATAAAAATATATGTAGTTTACTTACAAAGAAATGTTAATTTATTTACCAGGAGGTAAAGTATGAGTAAAAGAAAACAAGGACCAATTAACAAGAAAGTAGATTTCTTACCTAATCGTCTGAACAAGTACTCAATTAGAAAATTCACTGTAGGCACTGCCTCTATCTTAGTTGGTGCATCATTAGTATTTGGCGTAAGCGAAGAAGTGCAAGCAGCAGAAAACACAAATGATTCAACAACTGAAAGTAATGAAAGCACGCAAAAAAGTACAGTTGACACAACAGAAGTAACTACAACACAAGAAGAGAGACCTTCGACAAAAGAAACAACAACATCTGAACAATCAGTGTCAACCGAAGAAGCGAGCACACAAAATAACACAACTCAAGCAACAACAGAACAACCATCAACAGAAGAAAAAGCAACAACAGAACAACCATCAACAGAAGAAACAACAACTAAACCGGCTGATTCAACACAATCAGAATCATCAAGCAATGAAGACAAAGAAAGCAATAAAAATCTAACTGATGATAACAAGACAACAAATGATAGTGTGACAAGTGATACGAAAGCTATCGCTTCAAAAATGAATAAACCTACGGTATCCGATGATAGTTCTGTAACAGATAAAAAAGCTTATACAGATGATATTGTCAGTAATTTAAATGTAGATACGGATAATAAAGAAGCTATTACAAATGCTGTAAGCAATGATATTGATTTAGAAAATGCGTCGCAAGATGAGATTAATAATGCAATTGTAGCAGAAGCGTTAAAAACTGATTTCACAAATCCAGATTATGGTGTAAATACACCGATTGCCTTAGCGTCGACATTAAATACAACAAGTTCAACGTCACCAACACGTAGCTTTAGCCCTTATATGAGTTTAATGACTTACGCAGCAGAAACACCAACTTCTGGAACAAATGTGAATAATAAAATAACAATTACTGATGCTTCTATGACAGTTAAGAAAAGAACTTCACATGCAGATGATTATATTGTTCCTACAAATGAAGAACAATTTAATATTAAAGCAAATTATACATTAGATGATAGTATCACTGAAGGTGATACCTTTACAATTAAATATGGTGACTATATAAGACCAGGTGCATTAGAACTTCCAGCAACGAATACACAATTGCGTAGTAATAAAGGAGAAATAGTAGCTAACGGCGTGTATGATCAATCTACTAATACTACAACATATACATTCACAAACTACGTAGATCAATATCAAAATGTTAAAGGTAGTTTTAGTCTTATTGCTACACCTAAAAGAGAAACTGCAAATGTTGATGGTCAATCTTATCCAATGAGTGTTAAAATTGCTGGACAAGAGATTGATGGAAAACCATATAAAGTTGAATATGGAAACCATAAAAATCAACTTACAAATGCAGCAGTTGCTTATGTAGACAATACAAAAAATGAACATGTAGAAGTAGCATATTTGAACCAAAATAATCTTAATCCTAGACCAGCTCATTATTTCTCAACTGTCAAAAATGGTCAGTTTGGGGAAGTCAAAGTATATAAAGTATTAGATAATAGTGCGTTCGTAGATAGCTTTAATCCAAATTTAAATAGCTCTTCAGTTAAAGAAGTAACAAGCAGTTTTACGCCAGATGTTAATAATGATAAAACTAGAGTTGACATAAAATTTGCTGATAAAATGCATAAGGGACAAAAATATATTGTAGTGCAATCAGTTAAACCTAGTGGTACTGGAAATGTTTATACAGAATATTGGGTAACACGGGATGGTACTACAAATGGTTATGCACAATATAATCATGGATCTAAATCTACCACTGTATCATATTTAAATGGTTCTTCAACAGCATCTGGTGATAATCCTATGTATAGCTTAGGAGATAGAGTTTGGAATGATGTAAACCATAATGGCATTCAAGATGATAACGACCAAGGTATACAAGGTGTATACGTTACACTTAAAGATAGTAATAATAGAGAATTACAACGTGTAACAACAGATGCTACTGGTCACTATCAATTTGACAATTTACAAAATGGAACATATACAGTAGAATTCTCAATCCCTAAAGATAGAAATGGAAAAGATTATACGCTATCTCCAGCTAATAATACAAATGATGATACTGTAGATTCTGATGGCGAATTAGACTCTGCTAGAAATATCGTTACAGCTACAGGAATGATTAATAATTCTGACAATATGACAGTTGACACTGGTTTCTATTTAGAACAACCAACATATAAATTGGGTGACTATGTATGGCAAGATACTAATGATAATGGTATTCAGGATGATGGTGACACAGGTATTAGCGGTGTTACGGTTACATTAACAAACAACGAGACTAATGAAACTACGACTACGACAACAGATGCTACTGGTAAATATGAATTTAATGATTTATCTAACGGTAAATATACCGTTACATTTACTACACCAGAAAATATGGTGGATGCTAAAACAGGAACAACAACTTCGGATAAAGATTCTAATCCTTCTACAAGTACGGTAGTTATTAATAATGCAGATGATATGACTATTGATAAGGGATATGTTCCAACATATAATCTTGGAGATAGAGTATGGGAAGATACAGATAAAAATGGTATTCAAGATGCTGGAGAAAAAGGGTTCGCAAATGTTGGTGTAGAATTAAGGGACTCAAATAATAAAGTTATTGATACAGCGACAACGGATTCTAATGGTAACTACTTATTCACTAATGTAAAAAATGGTACGTATACTGTAGTTTTCCAAACTCCAGACGGCTACACAGCTACACTTGCAAATGTTGGAAATGACGATGCGATTGATTCAAATGGTACTACTACAATAGCTACGATTAATGGTGCTGATAATTTAACTGTTGATAGTGGTTTCTATAAAGATACACCAGTACCAACACCTAATAAATATAATGTTGGGGATCGTGTATGGAATGACGTAAACCGTAATGGTATTCAAGATGATGGTGAATCAGGTATTGGTGGCGTAAACGTTATTCTTAAAAAAGATGGACGAACAATTGGTAACACAGTTACTGATAATCAAGGTAATTATGGATTCTATGACTTAGATGAAGGCGAATATACAATTGAATTTATCGATCCGGACGGTTATACAGAAACAACTAGCAATGCGCCAGGTAGTACAACAGAGAATGACTCTAATGGACCGGTGGTTCGTATTGAACTTCATAATGATGATAATTCCATTGATTATGGTTTATACAAAGATACGCAATCAGGTTATGAAATTACTGTGGAAGATGTAAGTTATAAAAATGTTGTACGTGAAAATAAAGAGTTACCTAAAAACTCTATTCAACTCGTTCAACAAGGTGAAGATGGTCGAGATCGTGTCTTCTACAAAGAACTTGGATATAATCCAGACCTTATAGGTATTGATGATTCAAAATTATTAGAAGAAGACGGTTATTATTGGCAAGAAGTCCGTCGTGATAATCTTTATAGTCCAAAAGATGCTATTATTGAATATAATTTAGATAATAATGAAGGCGTTACAAACATCACATATAATCCTACAACAAATCAATTTAAAGTAGAGTATTCAGATAGAGAACCTGAATATATTGATGGTCCTAACCCTAAAGATGGTAAAGATGGTCAATCAGTAACGACA
>NZ_KV814978.1:0-8496 GCF_001814125.1 Staphylococcus sp. HMSC072E01
TACAGTCAGAAAAAACTATGTATACAGTCAGAAATCAATTGATTGACTGACTGTATTTTGATATAATAAAAGCATAGAGAAATCTCACGACTAAATGATTTTCTCTATGCCTATTCAAAAACACTCACAAAGGAGTATTTACTATGTCTAGTATAACTAAAAAACAAGAAAATCTCAATCAAGAAAGGACGTTGTGTTCCTTGAAAGAAATCGAAAAACGTAAAATCGTTGAGCATAACGACTTAATCACGTCTGTTGCCAAAATGGATAAAACACCTCTCAAAATTTTTGAGTTAGCGGTGTCGCTTATCAATACGGAAGAACCACCAAAAAACAATACGATTTACTTATCCAAAAAAGAATTGTTTACTTTCTTTAAGGTGGACGATAGCAATAAACATAGTCGCTTTAAAGAAGCGATGGAGAAAATGCAGAAGCAAGCCTTTTTTCAAATCAAAGAAGAACAAGGAAAAGGTTTTAAATTTAAAAGCATTGTGCCTATCCCTTACGTGGAATGGACGGATTATAACGATGAAGTGTTGATTCGTTTTAGTCCTGAAATCATGCCTTATTTGATTGAGTTAAAACAGAATTTCACGCAATACGCTTTGTCTGACCTTGTGGAATTAAACAGCAAATACAGCATTATTTTGTATAAGTGGTTATGTATGTACTACAACCAGTATGAGCATTACAGCACCAATGGCAGACGCAGAAACGGACAATTAGAAGAATACCGCAACCCCTCTATCACAGTGGAAGAGTTACGAGTGATAACGGATACAATCAAGGAATATCAACATTTCCCTCATTTTGAAAAATGGATATTAAAAGAACCAGTGAAAGAAATCAATGCTCATACACATTTTAACGTGACTTATGACAAAATCAAAAAAGGGCGTTCGATAGATAGCATTGTCTTTCATATCACGAAAAAACCAGTTGCACGAAATGACTTCTACAAGCTAGAAGAACAAGACCCTATTTATTTGCAGGATAAAGCAAATAAAGAACAAACAGAAGAACTTTTGGCAGGGAAAGCATTAAAAAGTAAATATACGAAACTATTGTTGGATAATATGCTGTTAAGTCCTTATGAAATGACCGATACGTCACTTATGGCAGGCTTACAAAAGAATGTATATCCGCTTTATGACGAACTCAAAGACTTGCGAGGATTGAATGGCGTGAAAGACCACTTGTCTTATGTTGCCAGCAAACAAGAAGCTTATTCAAAACGCAATGTAGCAAAGTACCTGAAAAAGGCAATCGAGGACTACCTACCAACAGTTAAAAGGCAGGACTTATTATGAGTGAGAAGCTAAAGACAATCAAAGAGCTTGCTGACGAGTTGGGCGTTAGCAAGAATAAAATTCATTATCAAGTTTCTAAAATATCAAACGAATATATAGTTAGAGATAACGGAATGAAGTTATTAACCGTTGAAGCAGTCAAACAGGTAAAAGAAAATATAGGTGTTGAATTAAATAGCAGTTCAAATACCAAAACAAACACCATTAAACACCAAGAAAACGCTAATATAAAAAGGGAATCAAGTTTTGTAGGTGTTGAATTAAACAGTACGTTAAATATCTATTTAAATAGTCTTAAACACCAAATTGAATACCTTGAATCTCAAAATATAAATAAAGATGAACAGATAAAAAGTTTAGTGGAAGCACAAAAACAAACGCAAAATTTATTAGATCAACAGCAAAGACTAGCCTTGCAGGATAAAAAGTTGCTAGAAGAATACAAAGCAGAAAATGACCGCTTAAAATCTCTCAGCATGCCCTCACAGGAAAGTAAAGAGGAACAGGCAAATAATCGACCGCAAGAAGAAATACAAGCCATCAGATCAGAATTAGAGGACTTGCAGGAACAACTAAACGAAAAAGGAGTGATTGAAGAAAAAGAAGCTCCTAAAAAATGGTATCAATTTTGGAAGAGGTGAGTAAAATTTGGAGTTAGGAAAAGCTATTCAAGAGAGAGCACCTATTTTAATTGTGATTATTCTATTTTTAATTGTTAGCATAGTATTAATTGTTGGTAGTTTCAAGGTTAAAAAGACTAGTAAATCAAGCGGTTTATTTATGGTGACACTTGGGATAATTGGCGTTTTAGCAAGTCTTTACGGACTATTATTTACTGTATTTTTTGGATTTAATTTTTAGTTGGAGGGATATACATGCCTTTAGAGGAAAAAGATTTTATTATGCGCCAAACGAAACAAATGGCAGAAGGTTTAGGTAAATTTTTAGGGAAAAAGTCCGTAGATGAAATTTTACAGCAAGATGAAAAGCAAGCGGATAAGGACAAGAAAGAAAAAAAGAAAAATACTAAGAAATAACAAAGGACGTGTACGACCAACTAACCAACTTCACAAATAAACAAAGGCTTAGAATCGCTTTCTGACGACCTTTTGAAGTAAAAAAATAGGTAGACCAATTAAAAATCACAAAGTCGTCAGCTGTAACGGTTGGAAATAGTACGACTTCATATAATCGAGATTATGTCACCTAAGAATTTAAGTTACGTGACCATTAATTAACTATTTAGTTGAACTTTCATATGTATTTTCTTAACCAATCAGGTAAATTAGAATCATTAATATTCCAACTTTCTACTTCTGTTTCACTTTCTTCCCAATTATTCTCGTTTCCATCAAAAGACTTACGTCTATTACATTTATATTTAACTATCGAATTACCTTCTAGTCGATATT
The DNA here is from genome assembly GCF_001814125.1 of Staphylococcus sp. HMSC072E01. NCBI lineage: Bacteria > Bacillati > Bacillota > Bacilli > Caryophanales > Staphylococcaceae > Staphylococcus > Staphylococcus sp. HMSC072E01. Next base: position 2,726 of record NZ_KV814978.1, read on the forward strand.
CATTCCAATAATAATTTTGTTTCCCATATCCATTCCATTCGTTTGTAGTATAAATAGTTGACATAAAAGCGCCTCCATTTTTTTCAATTGATTATATCACGACTAATCAATTGGGACTACTGCTACTGAACAATAAAATTATTCAGTAGCAGCTAAATTTTCAACTGGGGAACACTCACAATAACTTCTGACTTTAAATACTGTCTTATTAATAAATATACGATAAATATAGATTTAAAAACCGAGTCTAAAATTTAATAAAGTCTCACTGATTTCATCTTCATTGATCCCGATATACCGTTTCGTAATCTTCTCGCTGCTGTGACCGAAAATTTCCATTAACGTGGCTACATCTTTGGTTTTCTTGTAATAATGGTACCCAAACGTTTTGCGCAGCGTGTGCGTGCCGATATCGTCCCGTCCTAGTAGATCCGCAACCTTTTGAAACATTTGGTAAACGGTATTGACCTTTAAGTGCCCGCCTTTGCTGCTGGGAAACAAATAATCTTCTGGCTCCAAGTCTTTTGTGTAGTCCTGGATCAAGTCCTGCAAGCTGCTTAAATACAAAATGCGTGTTTTACCTGTCTTTTGTTCCACAATACGTGGGTTTTTTGAAGCTATAATGTCTTTTTTCTTTAATTTAACAATGTCTGACATGCGCAAACCGCTATTAATGCCGATCAAAAAGAGAAAAACGTCTCGTTCGGCATGCTGATTGCGTCGTAAACAGAATAAAAAGTCGTTGATTTCTTGCTGCGTTCTTAAGGGTTGGACATTATATGTCATTGAAATGGTCTCTCCTCTCACAAAAGTGATACATGATTTCAATCATTATACCACGAAATCATGTATTATAGTCAGTGGTAAAAAAAGAACCCTATAAAAATAGGATTCTTGATACACGATTTTATCCAATTTCATGTATTGTCTATTAGTTATTATTTGTTATCTCTATTTTTTAATTATTAGAATATATATTAAAAAACAATTGATCTAGTTTTTCTTGTGACTGATCGTCATTTTGGTCTTCAATTAAATTATTTACTAAAGAATTAATTTCTTTTAATTCTTCCTCACTAGGTAGGACTACTGGAATTCTTTTTATATAGTTTGCTGAATTATTTGCGGTAGGGTTTATATTAAAGAGCAAGTCCTTTGCAATGTTAGAATTTAACAATCCTAAGGTGAACAAAAGATACTTTTCATCTCGTGGAAAAACCCCTACTATACTTTGATCAAAAACCTTTCTCTCAAAAATAGTAGCTCTAATTTTTGAAGATTTGACCATAGGGACAGCAATACCTTGCTTAAAATAATATTGAAAATTTTGAAATCTAGATTTTTTATTTGTATTATAAAATTGGATTGCTTCTGGTCTCCAATCAATATACCAATCATTAGTTTTTCTTTTGTATGCACTTGAAGAATTTCCTTTTATAATTGGAACATATTTATAATGATCATTAGTACCTGTTAGATTCTCACACTCATAATCTATAAGTCTGTGATCGACTGTATTATAACCCTTACTTCCTTTGATATTTTCATTATCAACATATAGATAACTCTTATTATCACCTGTATATATCCCCGTTACACAATCAGCTATATCATTTATACATAATTTTGAGTTAGACATAATGTTTGCAGTTTTATTATTTAAATAGAATGTATAGCTCTCGTTATTTTTTATGCTCTCTTGATCTAGAGTGATCAATTCAAACTTTGATAAGTCTTTTTTGTTCATAATAGTTTCAAAGTCTTCTTCTTTAGTAATATTCTTATATATGTTTATTTGATTCATTGGATTATTTGTTTTTTCAAGAGTTATAATGCACAGTTTGCTATATCCAAAAGAAACTCCAGGGAATAATTTACTTGGAAAAATTAAAATTTCCTTTATGGATGTGTCAAATAGCAAGGTTTTTCTAAGTTCTTTATGGTTATGAAGATATAAGAAGGTATCAGGGATAATAAATGATAAAGTTCCATTTTTATTCAGTAAAGAAATACAACGTAATAAGAATAAAGAGTAAGTTTCTTTAACATAAAATCCATTATACTTCTTCTTCAATAAATCTCTTTGCTCATAGTCTTGCCATCCACCATAAGGAGGATTTCCAATAATTTTATCATAATGTCCTGAGATAGAAAATTCATCAAAGAGTTCATCCGTCAATGTATTAGTTTTTCTTGTGTTGATATTAGGATATTCGTTGTACTTTAGATTCATCATACTTATTGATTCGTCATTTAAATCAACCGTATCAATAAAAGCTTGAGGATTTTTATCCAATACAGCATCTATAAAGGCACCGTCTCCACCGCAAGGCTCTAGAATTAAGTCTTCTGGGCTCAAAGATAACATATTGACCATATAATTCGTTATAAAATTACTATTTGTATAGTAAGATCTAAATACTTTATTCAAAATTCTTTGCCTCACAATATTATTTATTTCCCTTAAACAATTACTTAAGAGATTACTTAAGTAATGTTAGTTTGTTTTTATTACCATGTCAAATATTTACTTAAATCATTTTCTATTAGATATTCTTTAAATTCAGGTGAAATATCTTCTGCCCAATTCATATGGGCAGTCATCCAACTTTTTAAGTCAAATCCTGTAAATTCATGAATTTTATTATAAGTATCATCAGAAGTATATACTTCCCATAAAGAAGAATTTTTAAGAGTTTGAAGATAGTGATTATTTTCTGCTTCAGGCTGACGAACAAACAATAAGGTCTTATTTTTAGTAGATAAACCTTTGTAAATACTTGCGACCATTAATAATCTATTTGTATTGCCTTTCTCATTACTATTAAATCCACTCTTGTAATCCACATTGTAATAAATATTATTTTGAGTAAAATGAAGATCCAAATCTAGACTGATACTGCCGGATCCAATCAATAAGCTTTGTCTATTATAATACTCAAGTAATTCGCTTTTTTTATTATCACCTATTTCTAGTGTATTTATGTACTCTTTAATTTCAGTTTCTAAGGCTAGTTGAACACTTTTAAACGATGGAGGATCATAAATATCTAAGTCCTTGACTGGATACGAAAAAGGAATTTTACAAAAAGGTTCCCACATTTCTCCTATTCTACGAGAAAAGGCCATATAATCGTACTTCCAAACCTTATTTCTATATTCAAGCATTACTATGTAGCTAACATAGGCAGTTAATAAAATATTATCTAGTTTTTTTGCACTACTATCATCAGTAATTAATATGGCGTCTGTATAAGTGTTTCTTAGTTCGGTTACCTTTTTATTTATATAAGAAGCTTGCTTTTTTTTATCTTTAGTAGAACTGGTTGTCTTTTCCAAATAAGTATCGGCTTCTTCTCTAAATTTTTTTAATAATTCATTTTTTTCCATTACTTCACTCCTCATATATTTTATTAAAGAAAAGAGATAAATCTGTTTCTAGACCTTGAATAACTATTTTTTCTAAATTAACAATACTAATATTTCTTTTGCCTGCTTCAACACTAGCAATATACGTTCTGTCTAAATCGGATTTATGAGCCAATTTTTCTTGACTAAGATCTTTTTGTTTTCTAAGTTTGCGAATTCTATTTCCCACTTGTACTGTTATCAATTTTTCACCTCTTCCCTTTATTAAAGTATTCAACTTTTACGACTATGAGTCAACGGACTATAAGTCACTTTTTTTTCAAAAATACATATTGAATGTTTTAATAAAATTAATTAAACGTATTTTTTTAGGACACAAAATAACGATTTTAATAATTAGATTTCAAAGTTTATGTATAGACGATAAACTCATCCATTTTCCGTGTAAATCAAAAAATAGATGAAGAATAAAATGGTTTCATTATTGCCAAAAAGCAGACCGAAATGGACACATTTTCGGTCTGCTTTTTCGGATCAAAACGTATCCGTTTTGATAGCTTTTTTAGGGGGATTGGGGGAGGTGAAACACGCCCCCAACAAGTTCGTTTGCGCCACGATGTGGCTAGCAAACATAGAGCTTGCCAAACCTCCAAGATCAAGAAGAATACTAGAAGCCGAAAGCGTTTCAGTGTTATGCTTGTTTCTGACCGCTAGGGAAGAAACACAAGGAGGTGGGACTGTGAGCGAACGAGAGATTTTTGAGGCCACTTTTGCGGAGGCCAAACCGAAGCGAAAAGAGCCGAAACAAATCAGCTTTCGAGTGAGCGAATCCGAATTTGGAAAGTTGAAGCGCTCCGCTGAAAGTTTACAAATGAGTGTGCCGGCTTTTGTAAAAAGCAAGGCACAAGGCACTAAGCTCGTAACGCCAAAAATTGACCGATTAGGAGCGATTGAAATAGCCAAGCAAGTGCGCATTGACCTAAAAATTCAGTTGGTCAATGATTCTAATTAACTATTTTTTTACTTTCTTTTTACATGAGCTAAGCGAATTTTAACCAACACGCCTGACGAAAAAAGAGTACAAGTTCATGAAAGTGATCTGTACTCTTTTTTAGCACGAAGCTACCAATTTTTCTTAAGAAAAATTGGTGGGTGTAAGTGCGCCCTTAAAAATAAGGGGTGCGTTTCTATAAAGTTAATTTGAAAAATATGCCCTTAGCGATTTTTACTAAGGGCGCACTTATACCCACCAACTTACGTTTGTGGTTAATGTGCTATAAAACTTAACATTCGTTTAGTTTTATAGTCAGGCGTGTTTTGATAAAACTCACTTCGTTCGTGTGATGATGTCTGCATATTTTTTTATATTTCTTAAATACTCGTGATGAGCTTTTAATTCTTCAAGAGATAATTTAAATAAATCAATTTGATTCATACTTGATAATTGTTTCAGCAAATTTGTTTGTAAGTTTGTTAAATCATTTTTATCTAGTTCGTTGTTTAAAACATAGTTCAACATTTTGGCATAAATTGATGCTGAAAATTCGTTAATGATTTCAATTTCAAACGTCTTCTCATAATCTAATTTCATGATCTTATCCTCCTGGTTCCAAGTTTCGCTTCGCTTAACTAAACATTTTAGTTTAATTAAACAGACTACACTAATTTAATCAAACTAAAACGTACAATTAGCATTACATCAATGCTTCTAAAAGGCTCTTATTTCCATTCTGCGATTTATTTATTAGATTTTGGCAATCAGATTTAACTAGAGATAACAGTAAAGGTGGCTATTTTCCGTTCTAAGAGATTTTATCGAACAATCAGCTATTTATACTAAGAAGCTAACGAAACGCCTGAAGCAGGCTAATAGGTGGCTTAAAATCAGTTTTGAATGGGCTCATCAAAAAAACATAAAAAATAAGGAATTGATCTTACCTTTTTTACCTAAGGGTTGTTAGGGCTTGCCCTGACCGCCTGTAAGGCGCCTGATTGCCTACTAAGCGTATATTGATCTAGCCAAACAGTTAAAACAGGCTAGGTGAGCAATTAGAGCTATCCAAAGCCATTCCTAAAAGATGGATTGATTTTGTCTTTTCGCGAGTGAACGAAGTGAACGCTGCAAGTACAATGTGAGCGTGGTTTTCGCTCACTCCTTTTTTTATTTTGGGAGTAAAGGGTATAGATTGTCGAGGTCGATAATCTAAGTTTGAATACTAAAGAATCGGCCTGTATATTGTTTAGCCCTCTGTTTTTTTTAGATTGTTACGCGTACGCGCGCGTATTTATATTTATCTTATATATTTTACTCTTTTGTTCTTTTGCGTGCTAAAAAAGTCAGTGTTTCCGCTAGTTACAGAAATTAAATAGTCAGAAAAAACTATGTATACAGTCAGAAAAAA
>NZ_KV814979.1:0-238 GCF_001814125.1 Staphylococcus sp. HMSC072E01
CTTTTAGGAGGCGACCGCCCCAGTCAAACTGCCCGCCTGACACTGTCTCCCACCACGATAAGTGGTGCGGGTTAGAAAGCCAACACAGCTAGGGTAGTATCCCACCAACGCCTCCACGTAAGCTAGCGCTCACGTTTCAAAGGCTCCTACCTATCCTGTACAAGCTGTGCCGAATTTCAATATCAGGCTACAGTAAAGCTCCACGGGGTCTTTCCGTCCTGTCGCGGGTAACCTGCAT
>NZ_KV814980.1:0-298 GCF_001814125.1 Staphylococcus sp. HMSC072E01
TCATCAACGATGACAATGCGACACCAGCACAAGTGACAGCGACTATCGCAAAAATAGATGTAGTGCAACCTAAGTTAGACAATGCCATTAGCTTACTTCATGACAAAGAAAATAATAGTGAGTTAGTGAAAGCAAAAGCGAAATTAGATGCAGCGATTGGTGAAGACGATCCAACACCAGGAATGACGCCAGCAACAGCAGATAACTATAGAGCGAAAAAAGCAGAAGCAGAACGAATTAGTGCAGAAGCCCAAGGTGTGATTAACAACGGTGATGCGACAGCTGAAGAAATCAGAGA
>NZ_KV814981.1:0-342 GCF_001814125.1 Staphylococcus sp. HMSC072E01
CATCTGCCTTACAAGCAGAGGGTCGGCGGTTCGATCCCGTCATTCTCCACCATTCAATTTAATAGCCGGCCTAGCTCAATTGGTAGAGCAACTGACTTGTAATCAGTAGGTTGGGGGTTCAAGTCCTCTGGCCGGCACCATCTAAGAGCCATTAGCTCAGTTGGTAGAGCATCTGACTTTTAATCAGAGGGTCAGAGGTTCGAATCCTCTATGGCTCACATGTATACGCGGGTGTGGCGGAATTGGCAGACGCACTAGACTTAGGATCTAGCGCCTTACGGCGTGGGGGTTCGACTCCCTTCACCCGCATATGCGGAAGTAGTTCAGTGGTAGAACACCACC
>NZ_KV814981.1:442-987 GCF_001814125.1 Staphylococcus sp. HMSC072E01
GATCACCGTACCGGTTCGATTCCGGTCCTCGGCATTATTATTATTTTGCGCCCGTAGCTCAATTGGATAGAGCGTTTGACTACGGATCAAAAGGTTATGGGTTCGACTCCTATCGGGCGCGTTCTCTTACGGGAAGTAGCTCAGCTTGGTAGAGCACTTGGTTTGGGACCAAGGGGTCGCAGGTTCGAATCCTGTCTTCCCGATAGGAAATTTTAAAATTTATTATGGGGGCTTAGCTCAGCTGGGAGAGCGCCTGCTTTGCACGCAGGAGGTCAGCGGTTCGATCCCGCTAGTCTCCACCATTTAAATCATTTACAAACTATATAACGGCGGTGTAGCTCAGCTGGCTAGAGCGTACGGTTCATACCCGTGAGGTCGGGGGTTCGATCCCCTCCACCGCCACTAATTATTAGTTGTAGAATTAAAATTTGGACCTTTAGCTCAGTTGGTTAGAGCTAACGGCTCATAACCGTTCGGTCGCAGGTTCGAGTCCTGCAAGGTCCATATAATTTTGGAGGAATACCCAAGTCCGGCTGAAGGGATCG
>NZ_KV814981.1:1087-1310 GCF_001814125.1 Staphylococcus sp. HMSC072E01
CCGGCTGAAGGGATCGGTCTTGAAAACCGACAGGAGCTTAACGGCTCGCGGGGGTTCGAATCCCTCTTCCTCCGTATTTGGTCTCGTAGTGTAGCGGTTAACACGCCTGCCTGTCACGCAGGAGATCGCGGGTTCGATTCCCGTCGAGACCGCCATCTAATAATTTAATAGCAATTTACCTATAAAATGTGGAGGAATACCCAAGTCCGGCTGAAGGGATCGG
>NZ_KV814982.1:0-603 GCF_001814125.1 Staphylococcus sp. HMSC072E01
GATTAAAAGTCAGATGCTCTACCAACTGAGCTAACGGCTCAAAAAATGGAGGTTAACGGGATCGAACCGCTGACCCCCTGCTTGTAAGGCAGGTGCTCTCCCAGCTGAGCTAAACCTCCAAAAACAACAATTCGCGTGGCGACGTCCTACTCTCACAAAGGGAAACCCTTCACTACAATCGGCGCTAAGAAGCTTAACTTCTGTGTTCGGCATGGGAACAGGTGTATCCTTCTCGCTATCGCCACCACACTGGGTGTTGTTTCTTATTGAGTTGAATCTTCATTCACTCAAAACTGGATTGAAGTTTGAATCAAAATAACCAAGTTGCTTTTACTTATCCATTCTTTGGTTAAGTCCTCGACCGATTAGTATTGGTCCGCTCCAACTATCACTAGCCTTCCACTTCCAACCTATCTACCTGATCATCTCTCAGGGGTCTTACTTTCTTAAAGAAATGGGAAATCTCATCTTGAGGTGGGCTTCACACTTAGATGCTTTCAGCGTTTATCCCTTCCCTACATAGCTACCCAGCAATGCCCTTGGCAGAACAACTGGTACACCAGCGGTAAGTCCATCCCGGTCCTCTCGTACTAAGGACAGCTC
>NZ_KV814984.1:0-286 GCF_001814125.1 Staphylococcus sp. HMSC072E01
GAAGCGAAAAATGCATTAAAAGCAGATAAGTCAGCGCTAGAACAAAAACGCCCAGGATTAAATCATGTGGGAGTTATCGAAGGTAAGAAACCATCAAGCGTGACTGCATATAATAATGAAATGGCTAAAATCCATGATGAACTTGAAGCAGCAAAAACAGAAGCAGATAGAGTCATCAACGATGACAATGCGACACCAGCACAAGTAACAGCGGCTATCGCAAAAATAGATGCAGTACAACCTAAGTTAGATAATGCCATTAGTTTACTTCATGACAAAGAAAATA
>NZ_KV814985.1:0-7572 GCF_001814125.1 Staphylococcus sp. HMSC072E01
AATTATACTATAAATTCAACTTTGCAACAGAACCATGCTTAATATACTACTAACCTTTTCATCAGGTAAATCATAAGATTCATGCTTAATGACATTACCATCAAAATAATTGTACATCACTTCAACAGAACTATAAGTTAAATCCAAAGAAATAAAATAACCATAAAGATGATTAACCTTCAGAAGAATAGGTTTTCTACCACCACTCTTCGTGCTATCACCCTCACCAACCTCATTAACAAGAGATTTATACTTTAACTTATTCAAAATACTAGAAATCGTTGCCTTATTAATCTCAAGATTTTTAGATATTTGAGTACGCGAAATATTATGATGGTTATAAATTTCCCTTAGCACTCTTTTTTCATTATCATTTATATTTTATTTTCCATAATTGCCTACCCCATAAGTTATTTTGAATTTAGTTTATAGTTTATCATGTATTTTTATACCAACTATTTTAACATAAATTAAATTAAACCTTAGAACAACTTAAAACCTCACTTAGGTTATCATCTTCGTTCTTTTATTTTTTTTATTATTTCAATAAATTACGTATTTCCAATATGACGATTTTTTATGCAAAGTCGTTGTATGTTTTTCAAATTTTTGACATTTATGCAATCTAAATAGCCAATTAGGGAATTTTTAACATTTTTTATTTGTTTGATATTATACTTAATGTATCTTAAATAGAAAGAGGGTATGCATATGGATTTCACTGGTGTTATTACAAGCATTATTGATTTAATCAAGACTTGCATTCAGGCTTTCGGTTAATTTTTTCAACTAAAAAACAGAGGAAATATTCAACGACTTGATTGTTTCCTCTGTTTTCTATGTATTGTTGTAAACACAACAATTTTATTTTTTATTCAATATATTTCTCAATTCTTCTATTTCATCTTGTGATAGATCTTCTTTTTCTACAAAGTTTAAGACAAGTGAATTGAAACCGCCTTTGTATACTTTATTGATAAAGTTTTTAGATGTTTTATATTTTATATCACTTTCTTCTACAAGAGAGTAATATTGAAAAATTTTATTGTCTTTTTTACGATCTATAAATCCCTTTTTATACAATCTCGTTATAAGTGTACGAATGGTTTTTGGACTCCAGTCCTTTTGCATTTGTATTTCTTCTATTATATTATTCGCACTTGCATATTTTTTCATCCAAATGATATTCATAACTTCCCATTCTGCAGATGATATTTCATACGTTTTATTATCCATTATATTAACTCCATTTCTTTTAAAATACGCTCAGAAATTTGTTGTGCTTTTTCGCCATTCGCATTGTCTTCGCCTTTTAAATGTGTAGCAAAATAATACGTATTATCTTTCGTTTCAACATAACCTACGAACCATCCATTTGCTTCTTTGTGATTCACGATTCCTGTTCCAGTTTTACCTACATATTTATAAGTATCTTTTTGTTTCAAAGTCATACTATTTTCAACTTTTTCAATAGCCTTATTATCAAAATGCATGTTATGTTGTTTCATATTTTTCAACAAATTAACCTGTTCTATTGCAGAAATTTTTAATGAAGATTCATTCCAATAATTTTCATTCCCTGATATTTCTTCATTACCATATTCAATTAGATCTAAATAAGATTTAACCTCATCTTGTCTTAAATGTTTGTTTAAATTTTCGTAATACCAATTTACTGAATATTTCATTGAAGAATTTAAATTTTGATCTTGGTTCCATTCTTTAAATGGATATTGATGTTTATCCCATTGTTGTTCAGTATGATTTAATGAGAGTAAATTTTGGTCGAATGCCATTAACGCTAAATAAATTTTGTAAGTAGAATTAGGTGAATATCGTTGTTTACTTTCTGGTTCATTATAAATAGAATAAGCTTGCTCCCGTTCATTATAAAGCACAAAACTTCCATCAAATCCTTTGAAATACGGAGCTAGTTGATTTAATTTTTTATATGATACATTTGTTTCATATTTGTCTTGTTGAACATGTGCAGATAGTAACGGTGCTTGTATTAAAAGCGATATACTACATACAATATACGCAACAATACGCTTGTTTCGATTAGGTTTAGGCATTGAATCATAAAGTGCAGTATACTTAACACGTTCTTTAATATTTGAATTAAAACCTAGTAAATATTGTGCTGCCACATTATTTATGTGCTGAGATTTTAAAATAGAGCATTTTAATATCGATTCACCATAACGTATATGTTCATGGCGATTCAAAATTTTTAAAACGTTTCTATCACATACTTTTTCACAGTCATTGTCCATCATTGTTTTACTTATATATAGTGCAGGATTAAACCAGAATATCATTTTAAAAACAACATAAAGCTGGTTGAATATTAAGTCATGACTTTTCACATGTGATAGTTCATGTAGAATAATATATTCAATTTCTTTGTCATTCATGGTTTCGACTACGACAGTTGGTAGTACAATTTGGGATTTCACTAAACCAAATACCATCGGATTATCAATGTTTGAACTATAACTAATTGTTATATGCTTTTTGTAGAACTGCATCTTACTTTGACATACTTTAAGTCGTTCATTAAGATATGACGATTCCAATGACGAACTTTTAATAACATCAATTTGTCGGAATGCCTTAATCATATAAAATAAGCACAACAAACTACCAAATACCCATATCAAAAGAATCATATACGTTATATTTGAGGTCTCAAACTGATTAACATTAATTGCTAAGTCTTTCGTAACAGATGATTGTTGACCATCTAACATATGACTAACCGAAGAAGTCGTGTCAGATACATTTCGATTCATCATATCTTTTGAAAATGTAAAATTCGATATTTTGTAAAATGGTATTAATGGAATTAACGTGGAGACGAGCACTAATAACCAAATCTTATGTGACATAATATTTTGAGTATATTTTATATAGAGCATTCTCACTAAAAAAATTACACATATCGTGAGCAATGAACTGATTATACTTAACATTAAAAAAGATGATAACACCTTCTACACCTCCATATCACAAAAATTATAACATTATTTTGACATAAATACTACATTTGTAATATACTACAAATGTAGTCTTATATAAGGAGGATATTGATGAAAAAGATAAAAATTGTTCCACTTATTTTAATAGTTGTAGTTGTCGGGTTTGGTATATATTTTTATGCTTCAAAAGATAAAGAAATTAATAATACTATTGATGCAATTGAAGATAAAAATTTCAAACAAGTTTATAAAGATAGCAGTTATATTTCTAAAAGCGATAATGGTGAAGTAGAAATGACTGAACGTCCGATAAAAATATATAATAGTTTAGGCGTTAAAGATATAAACATTCAGGATCGTAAAATAAAAAAAGTATCTAAAAATAAAAAACGAGTAGATGCTCAATATAAAATTAAAACAAACTACGGTAACATTGATCGCAACGTTCAATTTAATTTTGTTAAAGAAGATGGTATGTGGAAGTTAGATTGGGATCATAGCGTCATTATTCCAGGAATGCAGAAAGACCAAAGCATACATATTGAAAATTTAAAATCAGAACGTGGTAAAATTTTAGACCGAAACAATGTGGAATTGGCCAATACAGGAACAGCATATGAGATAGGCATCGTTCCAAAGAATGTATCTAAAAAAGATTATAAAGCAATCGCTAAAGAACTAAGTATTTCTGAAGACTATATCAAACAACAAATGGATCAAAATTGGGTACAAGATGATACCTTCGTTCCACTTAAAACCGTTAAAAAAATGGATGAATATTTAAGTGATTTCGCAAAAAAATTTCATCTTACAACTAATGAAACAGAAAGTCGTAACTATCCTCTAGGAAAAGCGACTTCACATCTATTAGGTTATGTTGGTCCCATTAACTCTGAAGAATTAAAACAAAAAGAATATAAAGGCTATAAAGATGATGCAGTTATTGGTAAAAAGGGACTCGAAAAACTTTACGATAAAAAGCTCCAACATGAAGATGGCTATCGTGTCACAATCGTTGACGATAATAGCAATACAATCGCACATACATTAATAGAGAAAAAGAAAAAAGATGGCAAAGATATTCAACTAACTATTGATGCTAAAGTTCAAAAGAGTATTTATAACAACATGAAAAATGATTATGGCTCAGGTACTGCTATCCACCCTCAAACAGGTGAATTATTAGCACTTGTAAGCACACCTTCATATGACGTCTATCCATTTATGTATGGCATGAGTAACGAAGAATATAATAAATTAACCGAAGATAAAAAAGAACCTCTGCTCAACAAGTTCCAGATTACAACTTCACCAGGTTCAACTCAAAAAATATTAACAGCAATGATTGGGTTAAATAACAAAACATTAGACGATAAAACAAGTTATAAAATCGATGGTAAAGGTTGGCAAAAAGATAAATCTTGGGGTGGTTACAACGTTACAAGATATGAAGTGGTAAATGGTAATATCGACTTAAAACAAGCAATAGAATCATCAGATAACATTTTCTTTGCTAGAGTAGCACTCGAATTAGGCAGTAAGAAATTTGAAAAAGGCATGAAAAAACTAGGTGTTGGTGAAGATATACCAAGTGATTATCCATTTTATAATGCTCAAATTTCAAACAAAAATTTAGATAATGAAATATTATTAGCTGATTCAGGTTACGGACAAGGTGAAATACTGATTAACCCAGTACAGATCCTTTCAATCTATAGCGCATTAGAAAATAATGGCAATATTAACGCACCTCACTTATTAAAAGACACGAAAAACAAAGTTTGGAAGAAAAATATTATTTCCAAAGAAAATATCAATCTATTAACTGATGGTATGCAACAAGTCGTAAATAAAACACATAAAGAAGATATTTATAGATCTTATGCAAACTTAATTGGCAAATCCGGTACTGCAGAACTCAAAATGAAACAAGGAGAAACTGGCAGACAAATTGGGTGGTTTATATCATATGATAAAGATAATCCAAACATGATGATGGCTATTAATGTTAAAGATGTACAAGATAAAGGAATGGCTAGCTACAATGCCAAAATCTCAGGTAAAGTGTATGATGAGCTATATGAGAACGGTAATAAAAAATACGATATAGATGAATAACAAAACAGTGAAGCAATCCGTAACGATGGTTGCTTCACTGTTTTATTATGAATTATTAATAAGTGCTGTTACTTCTCCCTTAAATACAATTTCTTCATTTTCATTGTATGTTGAAAGTGACACTGTAACGAGTCCATTTTCTTTTTTTATGGATTTCTTATTTGTAATTTCAGCGATAACGTACAATGTATTACCTGGGTATACAGGTTTAATAAATTTAACGTTATTCATTTGTGTTCCTGCTACAACTTCTTCTCCGTATTTACCTTCTTCTACCCATAATTTAAATGATATTGAAAGTGTATGCATGCCAGATGCAATGATACCTTTAAATCTACTTTGTTCTGCTTTTTCTTTATCTATATGCATATATTGAGGATCAAAAGTTGTTGCAAATTGGATAATTTCTTCTTCTGTAATATGAAGGCTTTTTGTTTTGAATGTTTCTCCTACTATAAAATCATCGTATTTCATATATGTCTCTCTTTCTTATTCAAATTAATTTTTTAGTATGTAACATGTTAAAGGTAAGTCTACCGTCACTGAAACGTAAGACTCACCTCTAACTTTCTATTGAGACAAATGCACCATTTTATCTGCATTGTCTGTAAAGATACCATCAACTCCCCAATTAGCAAGTTGGTTTGCACGTGCTGGTTTGTTTACAGTCCATACGTTCAATTCATAACCCGCTTCTTTTACCATTTTTACTTTTGCTTTAGTAAGTTTGGCATCTTCAGTGTTTACTATTTTAGCATTACAGTAATCTAAAAGTGTTCTCCAGTCTTCACGAAACGAAGTTGTATGGAATATAACTGCTCTGTTATATTGTGGCATGATTTCTTCTGCAAGTTTAACAAGCACAACATTAAAGCTTGAAATGAGCACTTCTTGATTCTGATTTAAGTTTGTTAATTGTTCTTCCACTTGCTTAACCATACTTTTAGAAAGTGCTAGTCCATTCGGTCCAGTAATACCTTTTAATTCTACATTTAAATTCATATTATATTCATTTGCTATTTTTACTACATCATCGAAAGTTGGCAAATGTTCATCTTTGAATTTTTCACCAAACCAAGATCCTGCAGAAGCATCTTTAATTTCATCATAATTCAATTCAGTTATTTCCCCGGACATATTTGTAGTCCGTTCTAAATAATCATCATGAATGATAATCAGTTGTTCATCTTTTGTAATTGCAACATCTAACTCCAACCAGTTTATACCTTCTACTTCTGAAGCAGCTTTAAATGATGCAATTGTATTTTCCGGAGCTTTACTAGGTAATCCTCTATGTCCATATACAGTTAGCATATTACCTCTCCTTGCATTTTTATTTTTTTAATTAACGTAACTGTATTATCACATTAATCGCACTTTTATTTCCATTAAAAAGAGATGAATATCATAAATAAAGAAGTCGATAGATTCGTATTGATTATGGAGTTAATCTACGTCTCATCTCATTTTTAAAAAATCATTTATGTCCCAAGCTCCATTTTGTAATCAAGTCTAGTTTTTCTGTACCCCTTATCTGCAATTTTACTTAGGATTGCTTTTAACTTACCTCTTATCTGCAATTTTACTTAGGATTGCTTTTAACTTACCCCTTATCAGCAATTTTACTGAGAACTGCTTTTAACGCACCTCTTATCTGCAATTTTGCCTAGAACTGCTTTTAACGTACCTCTTATCTGCAATTTTACTTAGAACTGCTTTTAACGTACCTCTTATCTGTAATTTTACTGAGAACTGCTTTTAACAAACCTCTTATCTGCAATTTTACTTAGAATTGCTTTTACTATTCCTCTTATTAGTATAATCTCAGTAAGAATGCGTATAAAAATGAAAATTACAACCGATTTTGTAAGTGCTGACGCCTGAGGGAATAGTATGTGCGAGAGACTAATGGCTCGAGCCATACCCCTAGGCAAGCATGCACGTACAAAATCGTAAGATAAAAAAATAAGCATATCACTGTAAACTTTAAAAAATCAGTTTAGTGATATGCTTATTTATTTCGAGTTAGGATTTATGTCCCAAGCTCATCAAGCACAATCGGCCACTAGTTTATTTCTCTATCTTATATGTTCTGATATGGTCTTCTATACTGTATAAGTATACTTTTGAATATGGATCTTGTGTCAATTCACGTTCGAAATCAAATTCTTGATTATCAAATCTGTTAAAGAATGTTTCGTATTCTTCGACTGATAATTGCTCTCTAGATTCTAGCATATTTAAGTGTTTCTCTTTATCTAATGCTTTGTCATATCCTTTAACGATTGAACCACTAAAGATTTCTCCTACTGCTCCTGAACCATAACTAAATAGACATACTTTCTCTTCTGGTTGGAATGTGTGGTTCTGTAATAACGAAATTAAACTTAAGTATAATGATCCTGTATAAATGTTACCAACATCTCTATTCCATAATACGGTTCTGTTGCAAAGTTGAATTTATAGTATAATT
>NZ_KV814986.1:0-20444 GCF_001814125.1 Staphylococcus sp. HMSC072E01
TTTCTGATTGAATTGCTCGACGTTGTGCTGCAAGCTCATCGGAAGAAATACCTGTATTTTTTAAGTCTTCAATTTTATGTCTTACATTATCAATTGTTTCTTCTGTTTGTTGTTTAATACTATAATAATTATCTTTAACTTCTTGTTCTTTTGCTTTTAAATCATCAATTTTTTGGTTTGCTTTATTTTTAGTTAAAAGTCCAATAGTTGAGCCAATGATTGCACCAGTAATAAAGCTAACAATAAAACGTTTACGAGACTTAAATCTCGGATCGTTATAATAAGTTTTATAATCAATCTCTTGATTAGTATCACTAGCAGCTGGATTTGAGAATTTTGGATGATTATAACTCTCATAGTCATCACGATTATAATGTGGTGTATTAACAAAGTTGTTTTGATCTAGTTGATTTACACCATGACCATGTAAGTCATTACCTGAGTTATTTGTTTCAAATGTATCTCTATCGTAGTGTTTTGTCGCACTACTTTGCGCTACGTCTTCTTGTTGATTCGCACCTCTACCATGTAAATCATTACCAGTGTTGTTCGTTTCAAATGCATCTCTATCGTAGTGTTTTGTTACATTACTTTGCGCTACGTTCTCTTGTTGATTCGCACCTCTACCATGTAAATCATTACCAGTGTTGTTCGTTTCAAATGAGTCACGATTATATTTCTTACTCATATTTATTCCTCCTATAAGAAATGCACTTAAACAAGTAAAAACCTCATTTAAGTGCATTTGATTGAATCATATTAAAAGTTTTTCTCAACGTTTGTAGTGTAATTTTGATTTGCATCATTAGCTACAGAGTTAGCTCTGTAGTTTGCACTTCCTCTACGATAGTGTCTATTTTGCCATTTGTCAGCAATTTCCATTGCAACATTTGACCATTGAACTACTTGAGAAATTTTATCTTCATTTTGAGAAATATTATGTGTGATTGAGTTAGTTACACGATCAACTGAGCTATTTAAAGTTTGAACTGAGTCGCCAATACCTTTAACACCATCAACAACAGAGTTTAAACGTTCAACTTTACCTTGAATGTCTTCAGTTAAGCGATTAGCTTTATGAAGTAAATCAGTAGTTTCACGAGTAATACCTTGAACTTGACCTTCAACACCATCAAGTGTTTTAGCCACATGATCTAAATTTTTCTTAACTGAAATTAAAACTACGACAATTCCAATACATAAAATTAAGAATGCGATTGCAGCAATAATTCCAGCAATTGGTAAAATCCAATGCATAAAAAACGCCTCCTAAATATTTTTTTAAAATAAAAGTCATTAATTATAAATACCCATAATAATTATATATAAACATATTAGAATTCTTTTGACATACCAATTTTTTCTTCATAAGCACGTTGAATTTTTTGAATATCTCCGGCGCCCATAAATAGAATAACAGCATTATCAAATTTTTCTAATACATCAATACTATTTTCATCGATTAACGCAGATCCGTCAATACGATTTATTAAATCTTGAATAGTTAATTCTCCAGTATTTTCACGTATTGAACCAAAAATTTCACATAAAAATACGTGGTCTGCTTTACTTAATGCATCAGCAAATTCATCTAAGAAAGCTTGAGTTCTTGAAAACGTATGAGGTTGGAATACTGCAACGACATCTTTATTTGGATATTTTTTTCGTGCTGTTTCAATTGTAGCACTAATTTCTCTTGGATGGTGAGCATAATCGTCTACTAATACTTGTTTTGAAACAAAAGTTTCATTAAAGCGACGTTTTACACCACCAAATGTTTCTAAAGCTTCTTTAATATTATTAACATCCATTTTTTCAAGATAACTAATTGTAATGACTGCTAAGGCATTTTGAACATTATGATTACCATATTGTGGTGTTAAAAATTGATCATAGTATTCTCCATTAATATACACATCAAACTGAGTACCATTTTCAGTTATTTGTATATTATCTGCATATACATCATCGTTTTTACTAAGACCATAATAATAAATAGGTACATCTGCTTTTAAATTTCTTAAATGTTCATCATCTCCCCAAGCAATAATAGCTTTTTTTACATTATTTGCCATTTCTTGGAAAGCACTAGCAACATCGTCGATATTTTTAAAATAATCAGGATGGTCATAATCAATATTTGTCATAATTGCATAATCTGGGTGATAGCTTAAAAAGTGACGTCTATATTCACACGCTTCAAATGCAAAATAATCACTACCTGGTAAACCCATTCCTGTACCATCACCAATTAAGAATGATGTTTTCTTGTCTCCATTCATAACGTGAGATAATAAACCAGTTGTAGACGTTTTACCATGAGCACCTGTAACTGCTACCGATGTATATTGATTAATGACTTGACCAAGAAAATCATGATATCTAATCACATCCAACTTTAATTCATGTGCTCTAACAATTTCTTCATGTGTATCAGGAAATGCATTACCTTGAATAACTACCATTCCTTCATGTATATTATCTACACTAAATGGTAAAATTTTAATCCCTTTATTTTTAAGTGCTCCTTCTGTAAATACATATTTTTCAATATCTGAACCTTGAACTTCATGTCCTAAATCGTGCATAATTTGTGCTAATGAACTCATTCCTGCACCCTTAATTCCGACAAAATGATAATGCGTCATATCCATAAAACTCCTTTAAAATTAATCTTTCTTTAAATCTGCCTCAGTAATAAATACATCTCTTGGTTTAGAGCCGTTTGCTCCAGATATATAATCTAGTTGTTCTAATTGATCGACGATTCTTGCTGCACGATTATAACCAATTTGGAAATGTCGTTGGATTAATGAAGTAGATATATGTCCTTCTTTGACCATAAAACTACAAACATCATCAAATAATTCATCCCGTGCTTGAGTTTGAGTCTTTTTCAATAATTCTTTTTCTTCAAATAAATATTCTGGTTCTCTTTGCGCTTTGATGAAATCAACGACATCATCAATTTCTTCATCAGAGACAAATGTACCTTGTACACGTATAGGTTTATTCATACCACTACCTAAATATAGCATATCACCATACCCTAATAGTCTTTCAGCGCCTCCACTATCAATAATAGTTCTAGAATCCACGCTTGAAGACACCATAAATGCAATACGGGTTGGTATATTAGCTTTAATAAGTCCAGTAATGACATTAACTGAAGGTCTTTGTGTTGCTACTAACATATGAATTCCACATGCTCTCGCTTTTTGAGCAATTCTAGCAATAGATTGTTCTACCTCTTGTGGAGCCATCATCATTAAATCTGCTAATTCATCAATAACAATGACTATTTTAGGCATACGTTGTTCGTAAGACGCTTTTTTATTAAAAGCAGTAATATTACGTACGTGATATTTTGCAAACAGTTTATAACGTCTTTCCATCTCTTCAACAGCCCACTTTAAACTTTGAGTAGCTGCTTTAACATCTGTAATAACTGGTGAAACAAGATGTGGTAAGTCATTATATGGCGCTAATTCAACCATTTTTGGATCAATCAATAATAATCTCAATTCTTCTGGATGATTTTTATATAATAATGACATTAATATACTGTTAATACATACAGATTTACCTGAACCTGTCGCCCCAGCTATTAAAGCATGAGGCGTTTTAGCAATATCCATTAATAATGGCTCGTTATTAATCCGATTTCCCATAGCCACTGTTAATTTAGATTCCGTATTTTTAAACTTAGGTGATTCTAAAATTGATTTTAAACTTACTTTTGAAGAATTTTGGTTTGGTACTTCAATACCTACTAAGCTTGTACCTGGAATAGGTGCTTCAATTCTTATATCTTTAGCGGCCAATGCCATCTTTAAATCATCTTGCAAAGCAGTAATTCTCGAAACTTTCACACCTTTTTCAACAGCTAACTCAAATCGTGTTACACTTGGACCTACAGTCACATTTTGAACTTCTGCAGGAACATTAAAGTAATAAAACGCATCATTTAATTCTTGTTTTTTCTCTTCAATCCATGAGTTATCAATTTGATGAATTTCCGGATCTTCTAATAATTCAAGACTTGGTAATTTAATATTAGGGCCTTTTCTAATCGTAGCTTTACTTTCGTGTTGTTCGTTTTCATCTTGCTCTTCATTCTGAGTATTTAATGTCATAGATATGGCTTGTGTATTTTCATTTTGTACATTTGAAAGTTCACTCGTTTCATCTTCTTGATTATCTTGAAGTGATTGTTCATTAATATTCTTTTTAATATGCTCTTCATGATTATTAGTCGCTTTTACTGATGGACTTGAACTTGGTATACTAACTGATTTACGTTCCAATTTTGTTTCTGGTTTTAATTCTGGAACGGTAACTTTATTAGATTTTTTGAATTTTTTAGCATCCATCAAACGCTTCTTGTCAGATGGCGTCATCACAACGTTAAAAGGTTTACTACCCGGAATGATTGAAGATTTAATAGATGATGAAACATCCTCATTTTCAACGATTTGTTTGTCATCATCTTCTAATTTTTCCCCTTCAGTGTTAGATGAGGAGTCATGAACTGAATCATTGTTATGTTCAACTTGTTCAGAAGCATACTCAGTATCTGTTTCAATTGCATTATCAATTGAATGGTCAATGTCCTCATCGTTATGATTTGATTGTTTAGTTATATCTTCATTCGAAGAAACGTTCATCTCATGATACTTTGCTTCCTCTACTTCTTCTCTTGAAGTATAATTATCTTCTTGCAATTTATTAACTTTACTTAAATGAGCATCTTCATTTTTATTAAGATGATGATGTTTGTCTTTAGTTGAATGTATAGGTGCTACGTTAAGATTATCTTCTGACAATTGATCATCATTATGTTCGTCTGTAGATGTCGTATCATTAACTTCTCGTATTTCTACATCTTTATCATTAACAGTTTGAATATTTGGGACAGATTTCAAATCAATTTCTTCATATTGATAATGCTCGTCATCGTCATCATAATTAGACGTATTTGAATCAGTTTGAGTCCCTTCATCAATCACATGATTATCCGTAGTATTCTCATTTGTGTCTTCCATTTTATCAGTACTATCTTCTGTATGTGTCGTTCTCTCTTCATCATTATTTTCTTCATGATCTAGAGAACTCTCTCCAGTGTACTGCTTAGCTTGATTTGCATACATTTCATCAATGACTTTTTGGATTTCGTTATCACTATCCGATGATTGTTGACGCTTATTCTGTAAAGCTTCTTTAAATTTACGTTTTTGTTGTGCTTTTTTTTCTCTTTCACGTCTAATTTCTTCTACTATTTGTGACGCATAAATATTCTCAATATTCACCGTATTATCTTTTTGAGAAAAATTAGGAACTTTACTTTTTGAAGATGTAGTTTCATAAATATTAGAATTTTGATCATTAATAATTGAAACATCAGTATCTTCATACTTAGTTTGATTCAACGGTTCATTTTTAGACTTGCTTATATTTGTTTTTACATCATTATCAGATACTCGTTGTGCTGTTTGATTTTGTGTTGAATTATTTTTATCGTCATTATGATTATCATCATTTTCATTCTCTTTTAATGGAGGGATAACACCATTTTCAATTGGTCGGCGTTTTTTTGTACCAAATACTGCAGATGGTACTTCTGAAGTTCTAAAACTTGAATGGTGATATGTAGAATTCGATGTCGTTTTATAGTTTGATTTAAAACGCTCCGATTGTAATTTCACATGAGAATGATTATTTGTATACTTATGATATTGAGAAGTCGTTTTTCTATTATTGCTTTCATTTAATTGTGCACTATTCAACGACTTATTACGTTTATTAGAAGGTCTTTCTTTAATTGAAGGCACTCCAGTATCATCATGATTTGTATACTGTCTTCTTCTGCGTCTTCGAGTATCTGTTGCACTATCATAAGTTTGAGGATAGTCATTATCATCTATTTCAACATAACTATAAGCGCCATAACCAAATTCTTTATCACTTTTAGATGATTTCTGCGACATATATTCATCTTCATCAACTTCTCTGTAAACCGCTTCATCATATGTTTCAGCATCTTGCCCTAAATCAATAGGAAAACGAAATTTTCCACGCGGACGATCATAGATATCATCATTTTCAGGAAGTAAGGTATGCTCACCATTCTTTTGTGTTTCTGAGTTATGTCGACGTTTATTTTTTCGTCTTAGTAATTCTTCATCAGAATGTTTATCATTGCCAAATAATTCATCAAACCAACTCATACATCCACATCCTTCCTAGTTTTTTTAATCAAAAAATGCATTGCCTACTTTATAATCATCAGACAATACCATGATTCCTTTTTCTTGAGGTGCATTAGGCAAGTTCAATTCTCTCATTGAACAAATCATACCACTTGATGCCACACCACGTAATTCAGCATCTTTAATTACCATGCCACTTGGCATAACTGCACCGACTTTAGCTACGACAACTTTTTGACCTGCTTCTACATTTGGCGCACCGCACACGATTTGTAGTTTTTCACTACCAACATCAACTTTCAAAATACTTAATTTATCTGCATCAGGATGCTTTTCTTTAGTTTCTACATAGCCTACAACAAATTTAGGTGATAAATCCGCTTCAAGTTGATAATCAAAACCTGCATTTGTAATTGATTGCTGTATAGCTTCTACAAGCGTTTCATTTAATTTAATATGACCATTACTATTAACTGAATATACTTTTGAAAAATCGAAAATATTAAATCCAACAATTTGATTTTCATGTTTAATAGCAACCACATTATTTTTTATTTCATATTCAAAAGGCCCATCTGTTGGTTCAATTTGTAAAAATGCAACGTCCCCTACGCCTTCTTTATTATAAAATAAATTCATTTAAATTCTCCTTTTGACGTATTATTAGTTATTTTTTATTAAATTTTTTACGATTAGCTTCTAAACGTTGAATAACGTTTGGATCTCTTTTTTGCTTATTATTTTTTCCTAAAATAAAAATCGGCTCTAAATGTTCTTTTTTATAACCAAATGAAAGTGACGTTATAGGTACAAGTCCCTTAGTAAAAAATTCCATCGTCAAGTGTGCCATAACGTCATAGCCTGTTTTATTGCGTATATCAGCAATAATTAATACATCTTGATGAGGAACAGCGACTAACATTTCACCTTCACATTGAGCTCCAATTTCATTTAAAAATTTTGTATTTAAAATACGACTCGCATCATATCCGTCATTTGAATTGATAAAATAAAAAATATTTCCTTTTACTTCATCTGTTTTATATTTATTCTCAAGTTTACGTATATTAAACAACGACATTTCTTTAATTTGTTGTGAAGTTAAACCTAGTGTTTTTAACATACTTTCATCAATTAATCGGTACGATTTTCCTAAATCAAGTGCATAATAAATATTAGTTTCTGCAGTATGTTCTTCAATAACAAATTGATGACCTTCTTTAGTTTTTTTATCAAAACTAGTTGATCTTATTACAGGCATAACTTGAATATCTTTCATTTTAGATAGACCATTATCATCCATTTGCGCAATGGCCTCTTCAACATAATAGATAATTTCATCAATGATTTTCTCTTTTTGTTCTTCATACTTTGCTACAATTGCATTAAGCTTGATAGTTACGCCTTTAAAATTATCTCGTCTATATATACGTAATGTTTCTTCTTCACGATCAAACTTAAAATCAACGTCTAAATGCTTTAAACGTTGTTTTAATGTATCTCTCATTTGAAAGACGTTCATATTAAAACACTCCTATTTTCGCACCTTACAATATTTTACAATAAAAAGAGCTTCAATTACAGAAAAATTAGGCTATTCTTTCATATAGATAAGAAAATTTAAGTCCTAATTACTCATTTACACATATTGACTTAAAAATGAATCTATTTGTTCGATTGATTTTCGTTCTTTTCCAATATAACTTCCCATTAATTCACCATTTTTATATACGAGAAAGCTTGGAATACCCATGATATCATTTTCAATTGCTAAATCTATAAATTTATCTCGATCTACTGATACAAATTTAAAATTAGAGTATTTTTTTTCTAATTTCGGTAAATCTGGTTCAATCACTTTACAATCTGGACACCATCCAGCTGTAAATTCAAATACCGTTTGTTCATTTTTTAATTCTTCAAATTGTTTTTCAGTTTCTAATGTAATCATATTATTTCTCCTCACTTTGAAATTGTAATGTTAAAATGTTTTCATTTGTTAAGTGACTCACAGCTTGTTTTAATAATTCACGCGCAGCATAATAATCTCTAATATCAAATACCGCATCTGTACTATGAATATATCGTGCACATACACCTATAACTGCTGTAGGTACACCTTTATTTGCTTTATGGATTTCTCCCCCATCTGTACCACCTGGTGAAATATAATATTGTGAACGAATATCAAATGTATCAACTAACTCCAGTAGATAGTCTCTGAAACGTGGAGAGAGAATCATCGTACCATCTTTAATTCGAATTAATGTTCCTTCACCTAATTGACCAGATAATTGCTGCTTACCTTTAATATCATTTGCAGGAGAACAATCTACAACGAATGCTATATCTGGTTGTATTAATTCAGTTGATGCTTTCGCACCTCTTAATCCAACTTCTTCTTGGACGTTTGCACCCACATATAAATCTACATCTAATTCTACATCTTTGAGTAATTCTAATATTTCAATTGCTAAGACACAACCGTAACGATTATCCCATGCCTTAGCACTATATCGATGTTCAGATAATTGAGTGAATGGTGTAAAAGGAACAATTGTGTCCCCTATTTCTATTCCACGTGATCGAACTTCTTTATCACTTTCTGCTCCTATATCTAACATTAAATCTTTAATCTCAGGAACCGCTTCATTACCTGTTCTAAAATGTTTTGGTATATTCGAAACGACGCCTACAATTTTTTCACCATTTCTATTTTTAACCTGCAGTCGTTGTCCTTGCCATATATCATTAGATACACCGCCTAAGTTAGTAAACTGTAACATGCCATTTTGAGTGATGTTCGTAATCATAAAGCCAATTTCATCCATATGAGCCGCTACCATCACACGCTTTGCATTTTGTTTTTTTGATTTTTTTATACCAAAAACACTTCCCATATGAGTGGTTATCACTTCATCTACAAATGGGGTCATTTCTTTTTTCATGTAGTCACGTACTTCTTCTTCAAAGCCTGGCGCTCCATGTAATTCTGTTAATGTTTTTATACGAAGTAAAGTTTTATCATTTTCCATTACATAAACACACTCCTTAAATTTATTATATCATTTTGATTATGGTAAACTAATAATAAGAACTATTAATAGAAAGGTTAGATTCGATAATTATGACTCGTCAAACTATAAAATATATCTCCATTCCCATCGTAATAACTATAGGAGCATCTACGGCTTTTATACTCTATCATACATTGAAAAACAAAAAAGTAAAAAATCCCGATAGAATATTAGAGGAAGTAAAATCATATTTTATGGATATTAAAGGTTCTTACATACTTCATGAACCTTTGCAAAATAAAGAGCAATATTTAAATCGTTTTGTTTATCAAGGTGGTATTACTCAAAATAAAAACAACCGTGATATAGAGTATACCTTCTATGCTGATGCACACACAGGTAAAATACTTACTATTGAAGAAAATTAATATTATTTTTTGATATTTAAAAAATATTTTAATACTTTTTTCACTTCATATTTATATTTTAAATTACATTTGTTTGATGTTTTTATTAATTTTTTATCATTTTCGAACTTAACAGTAAAGTAACGATTACTATGATAATACAAAAATCAATAATCATTTTGGATGAGATATGGACTAAATTTTTCTTTTTTTCTTACATATTGCATTGGATGTTTATCATATGTACTTATCCATAAATTTAAATAACAATGTATTTAGCACATATGTACTTATATGTATCATAAAGAGCAATAAATGATAAAACAACACACGAGCGTAAGAATGTATTTTCTTCTTACGCTCGTGTGTTGGATTTAATATATTATTTATTAATTTTTATGAAATTTGGCTTCCATTCTATAAATACGGGAACCTTTATCAGAAAATTTTTTCTCATATTCAGTTAATATATTATCTTCATCATCTTCATCATGAAGATTTAAATTTAACTTTGTAAAATACATTCCATATTGTGACATGCTTTCAAGACTATAAGCAAATAAACCTCTATTATCTGTTTTAAAATGTATTTCTCCATCTTCTTTAAGAATTTGTTCATATAAAGCTAAAAAAGTTCGATACGTTAAACGACGTTTTGCATGTCTTTTTTTAGGCCAAGGATCCGAGAAATTTAAATAAATTCTAGATACTTCATTCTCTTTAAAGTACTCATTTAATTCAATTGCATCATTGCAAATCATTTTTAAATTTGTAAGTCCTTTATCTTTTACTTTATCAAGCACTTTATACATAACGCTTTTTTCACGTTCTAAAGAAACAAAATTAATTTCAGGATGTTGCTCTGCAAGTGTAGTTATAAATTGTCCCATTCCTGAACCGATTTCAATATAGATTGGCTGTTTCTTATCAAACCAATCACTCATTTTGCCAGCATGTGAACCATCCATGTCTACTAGGTCAGGATGTTCTTTCAAATAATCTTCTGCCCATGGTTTATAACGGACTCTCATGTATTAAATCTCCTTAAATAAATAAATTACTATTCATTACCTCATTTAAAAATTTGAGCCATGTGTTCATATCTTTAAATCTTTTTTGTTCTTCATACCATTGAATCATGCCGATTGACTGAATCACAGTATACCATTTCATACGTTTATTTAAGTCCATACTTTCTTTAACACCATAAGTATTAAACCAGTTAGACCATTGTTGTTTTGGAACGTAGTTGTATAGCAGCATACCAATATCGATGGCTGGATCAGCAATCATGGCACCTTCCCAATCTACTAAAAATAGCTCATCACGATCAGAAAGTAACCAGTTATTATGATTAACATCACCATGAACTACTGTAAAGAAACGTGAATCTAAATTAGGAATATGGTCTTCCAAGTAAGTTAATGCTTTTCGAATAATATGATGGGTTAATACGTCTCTAGATAAAGAAGCATTAATTTTCTTTAACATAATATTTGGGGTAATAGGTTCCATTTCCATACGTTTTAACATATTAAGTAGTGGTTTTGAACCATGTATTTTTTTGAGAAGTTCAGCAACTCTTCTTTGAGACATTTCTGATGATGTAAGTTCTCTACCATTTTTCCAATGTTGTGCTGTTACAACTTCGCCTGTTTCAATACGTTTTGTCCAAACTAACTTAGGCACAATACCTTCTGCAGATAATGCTGCAATAAATGGATTTGAGTTACGCTTAAGAAATAATTTTTGTCCATCTTGTTCAGCCATATACGCCTCTCCAGATGCTCCACCTGCAGAATCAAGCGTCCACCCTAATTGATAAAACTGCTCCAACTCGTTCACCTCACTTTCAACTAGAAAATGGCTCGAGAAATATAGTTTTTCAAGAGCCATATATCTAATTTAATCATCGCTTTTTATCTAACGATTATATTTCTAACTTTGTTTTTGTTATAATGGTAAAATTATTATTTAAATGCCCCCAAATTATTTGAATTTTTTACCTTATCTCTTTAATCACTCAATGATGATTTTATAATTTTTAGCTTGATTTTTCAACTGAAAATGAGAAACAAAATGATACATTTTACTAGTATGAAAAAGCTAAAATCCCAAATGCTTTATAAATATTATAACATATCATATACATCATCGTTGAAGAAATTTAAAGTTAATTGATACTTTTTGATTCAATATATTTTTCGAATCCTTCTTGTAATTTTTTAGTAATTGGACCTACTTTACCATCATTTACAATTTCGCCATCAATCTTTACGACAGGTGTTACTTCAGCAGAAGTACTAGACACAATGACTTCATCTGCATTTTTTAAGAAATCAACTGTAAATGTTTCTTCATTAAATGGGATGTTGTAATCTTCAGCAACCCATTTAATTACTTTTCGAGTAATACCATTTAAAATGTAATTATTAACGGGGTGTGTATAGATTTCGCCATCTTTAATCGCATACACATTACTTGACGCACCTTCAGTAACAGTTTCTTCTCTATGTTGAATGGCTTCTGTTGCGTTATATTTAACTGCATATTCTTTAGCAAGAACATTTCCTAATAAGTTTAAACTTTTAATATCACAACGTAACCATCTAATATCTTCAACAGTTACAGTATTAATGCCATTTTCAAAGTCGTCATATGGACGATCATAACTTTTAGCAAATGCCATAATAACAGGTTTAACTTCTGGAGTTGGGAAAGAATGGTTTCTTGGTGCCACACCTCTTGTCGCTTGAATATAAATTCCACCATTTTGAATGTCATTGATTTTTAAAAGTTGTCTTACAATATCTGTTAGCTCCTCGACAGTATAACCTAAATCGATTTGAATTTCACTCGCACTTCTAAGGAACCTTTCAAAGTGTTCAGTTACTGTAAATAATTTACCGTTGTATGCACGAATATATTCATATATACCATCTCCAAATACATAACCTCGGTCTTCATAAGAAACTTTTGCGTCTTCTTGATTTAAAAATTCTCCGTTAATAAATACTTTTGTCATTATTTATCCCTCCACACATAGTGAATAAATTGCTTCTAAATAGATACTTGTTGCGTTGAATAATTGTTTTTTAGTAATATATTCATTCTTTTGATGCATTAAATCCTCTGAATCTTCAAACATAGCTCCAAATGCAACACCTTTGTCTAAATTACGTGCATAAGTGCCTCCACCAATTGTATAAGGTTCTGTCATATCACCCGTTTGATTTCTATAAGCAGTGACAAGTTTTTGTACAAATGGATCATTTTTATCTACAAAATGAGGTTGTTGAACTTTACCTAATTCTATTTCAAACCCTTGAGATTTGATTTCATTTTTAAAACGTTCTAAAGCAGTTTCAAATTCGAAGCCTTTAGGATAACGTAAATTGATACCAAATTTGCCACCTTTTTCTTTATCATACGTAATGATACCTACGTTTGTTGTCACGTCTCCCATGACATCAGTATGGAACTTCATACCCATTTTTTCGCCAAAATGAGATTCATGTAAATAACGATTACTAAATTCAGCGAATTCTTTTGCAGTTTGATTAAGATTCAAAGTTGATAGGAAGTCAATAAGATATAAACCAGCATTCACACCAAGTGAAGGATCCATACCATGGACGGCTTTCCCTTCAACAGTTAATACCAATTCACCATTATCTACAACCGCTTCACCTTCTAATTGTTGTTGGTCTAGATAATATTCGAAATGTTGAACTACGTCTGTCATATTTTTTTCAACCAAAATGTGTGCTTTAGCATGATCAGGAACCATGTTATAGCGTTGACCAGATTCAAATGAAAGAAGTGTTGCTTCTGAATGATCAGTATGAAGTGAGCTTACATTTTGGACTAAATCAAATGTTGTAATTCCTTTTTCTCCATGAATAGCAGGAAATTCAGCATCTGGTGCAAAACCTAAAGCAGGCATTTCTTCTGTTTCGAAATATCTTTCTGTACATTTCCAGTCAGATTCTTCATCTGTACCAATAATAATATGAATACGTTTTTTCCAATCTACATTCATTTCATTTAAAATTTTAACTGCATAGTAAGCTGCGATAGTTGGACCTTTATCATCAAGTGTGCCTCTTGCCACAATAGCATCATCTGTTACAACAGGTTTAAATGGATCAGAGTCCCAACCGTCTCCAGCAGGAACAATATCTACATGACATAAAATTCCCAATACATCTTCACCTTGACCTGCTTCAATTCTTCCAGCAATATGATCAACATCATGGGTAGAAAAACCATCTCTTTGAGCAATTTTATACATATAATCAAGCGCTTCACGAGGTCCAGGACCAACTGGTGCTTCCTCTGAAGCTTGACTATCATCTCTCACACTCTTGATTGAAAGTAATCCATTTAAATCTTCAATAATTTGACTTTCATATTCTTGTACTTTTTCTTTCCACATTAGAGATCAACTTCCTTTTCAATAGATATACCTATTATTTTACATAAATCTAGTATTAAATGACAACAAGATGTCAGAAAATTTCATAGTATATAAAAAAAGAAGTGAGAAAAAATTTTCTCACTTCTTTAAAATTTAAATTTAATGTCTATCATCTAAGGCATTATGATTGTTTTTTAAATCTTCTTCAGTGACTACTCTTAAATTATTATTAACAGTTACGCCACCTTCATCATCGAATTTACCTTCTGCTAATTCATGTGTGTCATTTTTTTTAGTATTCACATTAGTGAATTTAGATTTTTCATCTTGTAATAAAGATTTAGGATCATTTTTTAAACGATTTGCATAACCTTGTGGGTCATTCTTTACATTTTGAATTGTTTCATTTGCTTTTGAACTAATATCATTAACTAGTCCTTTCGCATTTTGTTTATAGCCTTCTGGATTTTCTTTATATTTATTATACTCAGCTTTTAATTTATTTCTGCTACTTTCACGTGATAATGCTACTGCAGCCGCTGCTGCACCAATTCCTGCCACAATTCTTAATAAACCTGCACGTTTAGCCATCATATTACCCCTTTTCTCTTTTATTACTATAAAAGTTTTAATTCTTCTGAAGTTAGTAAACGATACTCTCCAGATTTTAAGTTTTCATCTAACGTCAAATTAGAAATTTTAAGACGTTTTAATTCTAATACCTCATTATCAATTGAATGAAACATTCTTTTCACTTGATGATACTTTCCTTCATAAATAGTAACTAAAGATAAATTATGATCTAGTTTTTCAAGTTGTGCTGGTTTTACTTTGCCATCTGATAATTCAATTCCATTTTTAAAAGCAATAATATCTTCGTTTTTAATAGGGTATTTAGAGGTTACTTTATAAGTTTTAGAAACATGTTTAGATGGACTCATTAAATTATGGTTAAATTGTCCATCATTAGTAATAAGTAATAAACCTTCAGTATCTTTATCTAGTCTGCCTACTGGAAATATATCAAGATGGCGGTAATCAGCAATAAGATCTATCACTGTTTGATTTATATCATCATAAGTAGCAGAAACATATCCTTTAGGCTTATTTAACATAATATAAACATGATTAATATACTCTATTATTTTGCCATCTACAGTAATTTCATCTTGCTCAGGATTCACTTGGTATTTAGGTGATTTTTCCACTTTATCATTAACTTTGACACTATTTTTCTTTAAAAGCTGCTTTACCTCAGTACGCGTGCCAACTCCCATATTCGATAAAAATTTATCTAATCTCATCTTAAAAATCCAACTTTACGTCTAATTTTTTCTGGTAATTCACCAAGAAATTGATCAGCTAATCGATTTTTAATTGTGATACTACCATACACTAAAGCACCTACAATAACCCCAACGAGTAATATAATCATTGCTCCAAATTTACGTTCTACAGGGACAAAATGACCTAAAATTAAGTAAACAATTTCCACACTAATCATCATGATTAAACTATAAATAAAAATTTTCGCTACTTGCACAAATGT
Source organism: Staphylococcus sp. HMSC072E01 (assembly GCF_001814125.1). Lineage (NCBI taxonomy): Bacteria > Bacillati > Bacillota > Bacilli > Caryophanales > Staphylococcaceae > Staphylococcus > Staphylococcus sp. HMSC072E01. The sequence goes on from NZ_KV814986.1 coordinate 15,603, forward strand.
TTCTGTAAATTCATATTTCGCATATATTTTTAAAATAAAGAAATTTGCTGTAATCGCAAAACTCAATGCAATAGCAGTACTTAAAATTGCTCCTGCAGTATGGAAAGTCATAATTAATGGAATATTAAGTGCTAACTTTAATACAACGGCTCCTAAAATGACAAACACTGTCAATTTTTGTTTGTCTATACCTTGTAACATCGAAGCAGTAACACTAAGTAAAGAAATTAATATTGCTACAGGGGCATAGATAAATAACATTTTGTTTCCATCTGGATTATATTGATAGAAAACTGTATATAAAGGTGCAGCCAGTGCCATTATCCCTAAACTTGCTGGAACTGTAATATACATTAATACACCGATTGATGTTTTAATTTGACGATGCATTTCAGTTAAACGACCTTCTGCATATGTTTTAGTAATATATGGTATTAAACTTACCGCAAAACCTGCTGCAAGTGATGTTGGAATCATTACAATTTTATTGGTTGTAAAGTTTAATATCGTAAAGAAATAATCTTTATTTGCATGGAATCCTGCTGCATCTAGTGCATTGTTATGTGTAAATTGATCAACAAGGTTAAATAATGGGAAGTTTAAACTAACAATTACAAACGGAATACTGTATGCAATAATTTCTTTATACATTCTTCCATAAGAAATGTCTAATCCTGTACGATCAGACTCTACCATTTTTTGAATGTGAGGTTTACGTTTTTTCCAGTAATACCAAAGAGTAAATAAACCTGCAATTGCTCCCACAGCCGCTGCGAATGTAGCTACACCATTGGCTTGTAAATATGTACCATGAAAAACATTTAAAACTAAATAACTACCTATTAATATAAATATAATTCTGGCTAATTGTTCAGTAACTTCAGATACAGCAGTTGGACCCATCGATTGATAACCTTGGAATACCCCTCTCCATGTTGCTAATAGTGGGATAAAAACCACTACTATACTGATGATACGAATAATCCAAGTAATCTCTGGTACTGTCCATCCACCTTTTCCTTCTTTTTGACCTAAAGTAATCACTGCAATATCAGGTGCTAAATAAAACAATATTAAAAATCCTATAATACCTGATATCGACATTACGATAAAACTCGATTTATAGAGTTTTTGTCCAACTCTATATGCTCCTATTGCATTATACTTTGCTACAAATTTTGAAGCTGCTAAAGGCACTCCAGCTGTCGCGACAGCAATAGCAATATTATAAGGAACATAAGCATAGTTAAACGGCGCTAACTTTTCCTCCGCATTTGCACCCATAATCGCATAAAAAGGAATTACAAATAAAACACCTAGAATTTTAGTAATTAAAATACTAAATGTTATTAAAAAGGTTCCGCGCACCATTTCCTTATTTTCACTCATATTCAATCTTCCTATCTTTAATTTAATCAAACTATGTCGTTATACATCTGTCTAAACTAAGGACTTGCATTACTATAAAATATATCACAAAATACTTATTGTTTCTCGTTTCTTTTTAAGTTTTTTAATCGTTTCTTCTCACTATTATTAAATAAAAATATTGTAAGTTTTTTTATTTATGTATTTAATACACTTTTTAACGCAAAATTCTACTTCGGTTCGCAAAATAATAAGTATTTATGTAGAATATAAATGTATGATAACGGAGGTTAATATATGTATCAAACAATAATCATTGGCGGTGGACCAAGCGGATTAATGGCAGCAGTTGCTGCGAGTGAAAATAATAGTAAGGTTCTATTAATCGAAAAGAAAAAAGGTCTTGGAAGAAAATTAAAAATTTCTGGTGGTGGTAGATGTAATGTGACTAATCGTCTACCTTACGAAGAAATCATCAAAAATATACCCGGAAACGGTAAATTTTTATATAGTCCATTTTCAAAATTTGATAACGAATCCATAATAGAATTTTTTGAAAGTCGTGGTATAAAATTAAAAGAAGAAGATCATGGAAGAATGTTTCCAGTTTCAAACAAATCACAAGACATTGTTGATACTTTAGTTAATACAATTAAGAATAACAACGTTGAAATTAAAGAAGAAACTGTTGTTAATGACATTTCTAAAAATGATCAATCTTTTATAGTAAAAACACAAGATGGCGAATTTGAATCAAAAACAGTTATTATTGCGACTGGTGGAACAAGCGTCCCCCAAACTGGATCCACAGGTGATGGCTACAGATTTGCTAAAAATCTAGGCCACACTATTACTGAATTATTCCCTACTGAAGTTCCTATTACATCTAGTGAATCTTTTATTAAAAATAAAACACTTAAAGGCTTAAGTTTAAAAGATGTAGAATTATCAGTTTTAAAGAAAAATGGTAAAAAACGTATTAGTCATCAAATGGATATGATTTTTACACACTTTGGTGTAAGTGGACCAGCTGCATTACGTTGTAGCCAATTCGTTTATAAAGAACAAAAAAATCAAAAAAAACAAGACATACAATTACAATTAGATGTATTTCCAGAGATTTCTTTACAAGATTTAGAAAATAAAATAAAGAAAATCTTAAGCGAAGAACCAGACAAATATATAAAAAATGCACTGCGTGGTTTAATAGAAGAAAGATATTTATTGTTTATGCTAGAACAGGCTAATATTAATGAAAATACAACATTTCATCATCTTTCAAATCAACAGTTGACTCACCTCGCAGAACATTTCAAACAATTCATTTTCACTGTTAATGGTACCCTTTCAATTGAAAGAGCATTTGTTACGGGTGGTGGCGTTTCTCTTAAAGAAATATGGCCTAAAACAATGATGTCAAAAATTCAACCTGGTTTATTTTTATGTGGAGAAGTATTAGACATTCATGGGTATACAGGCGGCTACAATATTACAAGTGCTTTAGTTACCGGCCACGTCGCTGGAAGCGAAGCTAGACAATTTATATATCCTTAAAAATAAAAAAGCACTCCAAAAGTTAAGTAAAATTATAACTTTTGGAGTGTTTTTTATTTCATATTTTGAATACGAAGATAACTGAATTTATTTTTTATTATTTATCTTCTTTTTTTCTTCGTTTTAATAATAATAGCAGACCACTTAATAATGTGAACTCAGCTAAAGATAATAATGAGTTTTCATTTTCACCTGTATAAGGTAGAGTATTTAATTTTGAATGATTATTATTCACACTAAATTTATTATTAAAATTATTAAATGTAACTTTGTTGTCATTAACCAATCCAAAGTTATTTTCAAATTGCTTAACATTCACATGTTCAATCTCATTAATAGTCACTCTCGTTAATTCATTAATATCATTAGTAGTCACATTTTCAGCTAATTTATTTAAGGCTTTCATAACATAAACATCAATTTGTTTATAAGCTTTATTTCTATTATATTCTGATATATTTGTTAATCCTTTAATATACGCTTTACGTTTATTTGCTACATCAAAGATTTGAGATTTAGCTTTCAATTTTACTTTGTCGATTAGAACTATTTTATTAAATTCTTGAAGATAATGTATTTTTATATTATCAACTTGTTTATTAGTTTGAGCTTGGTTTACTTTTTCTTCTGCTTTTTTATATGATTCATCAAGTTTTTGTTTTATGAATAGTTTTTCATCTATTGTAAATGTTTGATCAGATGATACTTTATCTTTTAATTTTTGTAATTCCACTTCTAATTTAGATAAAGCATCTGCTTTTTTAATAACTTCAACTTGAATACTATTAATTGATTGTTTACCTTGCTCTGTAGTCTGATCGACATCTGAGTTAGTATTGGCACCTTCGAGCAGTTTTTTAGCTCTCATTACTGCCTCTTCTACTTTTTGTTTTGCTGCATCCTTTTCTTCTTTTGTTGCGTTTGGTGTTTGATCAATTTCTGCTTTCTTTTGTTTAGCTAATTCGTCGATAGTTTGTTTAGCTACAGATTTTTTAACTATTTCTGGTTGAATTTCATCAATAGCATGTTTACCTCTTTCTTTGGCTATTTCAACATCAGAATTAGTCGTAGATTGAGCAATATTATTCTTTGCTTTTATAACTTCTTCATCTACTTTTTGTCTAGCCACATCCTTTTCTTCTTTTGTTGCATTGTGATTATTCTCAATTTCTGCTTTTTTAATTGTTGCTTCATCATCTATCGCTTGTCTAGCTAAAGATTTTTGTATTGTCTCTGGTTGAATATTAGATATAATTGAAATTCCAATTTGAGTTGATTGATCTACTGTATTATTCGTTGTAGATTGATCAACATTATGTTTCGCTTTTGTTGCTGCTTCATCTACTTTACGTTTTGTCATTTCTTTTTCTTCATTCGTTGCTTCATGATTACTATCAATTTCTGCTTTTTTTGCTGTTACTTCATCATCTATAGATTTTTTTGCTTGTGTTTTTTTCAAAGCTACCGCATTTATATTATTTATTGCACTTATACCATTAATTTGTGCATGATCTACATTGGAATTATTTATTGATTGATCAACATTTCTTTTAGCTTTATTAACCTCATCATCAATTTTTTGTTTAGCTATGTCTTTTTCTTCTTTTGTTGTCGAATTATCTTGATCAATTAGATTTTTTCTAAGAGTTGCTGCTTCATCTATCGCTTGTCTTGCTTCTGATTTTTTAACTACTTCTGGTTGTATATTTTCAATAGTATTTTTACCAGTTGTTTTAGCATTATTCACACCGTCATTTGTCGTAGCTTGATTTATATTATTTTTCGCTTTTATAACTTCTTCATCTACTTTTTGTTTTGCTACTTCTTTTTCTTCTTCAGTTGCATCTAGCATTTGATTAATTTTTTCTTTTTTTACTTTTGCTACTTCATCAATTGCTTGTCTTGCTTCTGATTTTTTAA
>NZ_KV814986.1:20544-21021 GCF_001814125.1 Staphylococcus sp. HMSC072E01
TTTTGCTACTTCTTTTTCTTCTTCAGTTGCATCTGGTGTTTGATCTATAATTTTTTTCTTAGCAATTGCAGATTGGTCAATTTCGTGTTTTGCCTCTACTTTTTTTATAATTTCAAGTTGGATTGTATTAATAACATTTATCCCTTTTGTTTTTGCTTCATCAACTCCATCATCATTTTCTGCTTCGTTGATATGAGTTTTAGCTTCTGTTAACGCTTGATCCACTTTACTTTTCGCTGCTTCTTTTTCTTCTTCAGTTGCTTCTTGCGTTAAATCAATAGTTGCTTTTTTAAGTTTAGCTAAATCATCAATTGCTTGTCTTGCTTCTGATTTTTTAACCACTTCTGGTTGAATATTATTTATCTCTGTATTTCCTGTTGTTTTTGCTTGATCCACTGCATCATTTGTTGAAGCTTGATCAATATTATCTTTTGCTTTTGTAGCTTCTTCATCTACTTTTTGTTTTGCTACTTCTTT
>NZ_KV814986.1:21121-22912 GCF_001814125.1 Staphylococcus sp. HMSC072E01
CATCAATTGCTTGTCTTGCTTCTGATTTTTTAACTACTGTCGGCTGAATATTATTTATCATTGTAGTGCTATTTTGTTCAACTTGATCTACGTCATTATTTGTTTTTGCTTGATCAATTCCATGTTTTGCTTTTATGACTTCTTCGTCAACTTTTGATTTCGCTGCTTCTTTTTCTTCTGTCGTTGCATCAGGTGTTTGATCAATGATGGCTTTCCTAGTTAATGCAATTTGATCAATAGCATTCTTAGCTGTCTCTTTTTTTACAACTTCTGGCTGAATGTTATTTATAGCAACAGTTCCTCTATCTTTTGCTTGATCTACATCACTATTTGTTATTGCTTGATCAATACTATGTTTTGCTTTTGTAACTTCTTCGTCAACTTTTTGTTTTGCTGCTTCTTTTTCTTCTATTGTCGCATTTGATGTTTGATCAATATTATTTTTTTTAGCTCTTGCTACTTGATCAATTAACGTTTTAGCTGCAATTTTTTTAATAATATTGGGTTGGATATTATTAATTGCTATTGTGCTATTATGCTCAACTTGATTCACATCATTATTTGTAACTGCTTGATTAATGTTACGTTTTGCTTTTGTTACCTCTTCATCAACTTTTGATTTCGCTGCTTCTTTTTCTTCTGTCGTTGCATCAGATATTTGATCAATGATGGCTTTTTTGATTTTTGCTTGAGTATCTATACCTCGTTTTGCTTGTTCTTTTTTAACTATATCTGGTTGGATATTATTTATTGATGCCGTACTATTATGTACTACTTGATCTACATCATTATTAGATAAAGCACGATTAATATTATTTCTTGCTTCTGTTGCAGCTTCGTCTACTTTTGATTTCGCTGCTTCTTTTTCTTCTGTTGTTGCATCAGGTGTTTGATCAATGATGGCTTTTCTAGTTAATGCAATTTGATCAATAGAAGTCTTAGCTGTCTCTTTTTTTACAACTTCTGGCTGAATGTTATTTATAGCAACAGTTCCTCTATCTTTTGCTTGATCTACATCACTATTTGTTATTGCTTGATCAATACTATGTTTTGCTTTTGTAACTTCTTCATCAACTTTTGATTTCGCTGCTTCTTTTTCTTCTGTTGTTGCACCCGGTGTTTGATCAATCGCTTCTTTTTTAATTCTAGCTACTTCATCGATTGCAGTCTTTGCTGCTATTTTCTTAACTATATTTGGTTGAATATGACTAACTATTGTAACACCATCTTCTTTTGCTTTGTCAACAGCTTGATTTATTTCTGTATGATTAATATTATTTTTTGCTTCTACTGCAGCTTCGTCTACTTTTGATTTTGCGGCTTCTTTTTCTTCTATAGTTGCATCAACATTATTGTCGATCTCTGTCTTCTTATTAATAACTTCATTATCAATTGCTTGTCTTGCTTCTGATTTTTTAAGCACATCTGGTTGGATTGCATTGATTGTAGTTGTACCATTTGTTTTTGCTTCATCGACACCTGAATTATTTATTGCTTCATTGATATGGCCTTTGGCTTCCGTTACTGCTTGGTCTACCTTCGCTTTGGCTGCCTCTTTTTCTTCTGTTGTCGCATCTGGTGTTCGATCAATCGCTTCTTTTTTAGCTCTTGCAATATCATCGATTGCTTGTCTTGCTTCTGATTTTTTAAGCACATCTGGTTGGATTGCATTGATTGTAGTCGTACCATTTGTTTTTGCTTCATCCACATCTGAATTAGTTATTGCTTCATTAATATGAGCTTTGGCTTCCGTTACCGCTTGGTCTACCTTCGCTTTGGCTGCCTCTTTTT